>NZ_JBBEWN010000002.1:0-295488 GCF_038739695.1 Zongyangia acetica
CCCATCGGGTTTCCCCTTTTGGATAAGTCGGGTGACGATAGGGTGCGGATTATTCCGCTTTGATACCTTGCCCTATTACTTGCTCAAGGTAAGATTATTACAGCCCCTTACGGGCGCACTACCATACTGTTTGAGATCGGCGTACCCGTCGCAAACACAACGCCACGCCCTCCGGTAATCTCATCAAGGTAACGGCATTTCATAAAAAGGTCGGAAGATTTCTGCGCTTCCGTCTGAGCAATACCGCCCACATTCCTCATTTTGGTGTAAAGATACAGATTCTTGTAATAATGACTTTCATCTATGAAAAGCCTGTCTATACCGAGTTCTTCAAAGGTTACGACATCATCCTTTCTTGATTGATCGTTTAATTTTTCCAGCTTCGTTTGCAGGGATTTCTTTGTCTTTTCAAGCTGCTTGACCGAAAAACGGTCGCCACGGTTTCGCTTTATATCCGCAATTCCTTCAATAATATCGTCAAGCTGCTGTTGTAAAACAGCCCTCTGCCGTTCAATGCTTATCGGGATTTTTTCAAACTGTGAATGACCGATAATCACAGCGTCATAATCGCCTGTGGCAATCCTGCCGCAGAAGCGTTTTCGGTTTTTCATCTCAAAGTCTTTTTTGGTAGCGACCAAGATATTCGCCGCAGGATAGAGCTGCAAGAACTCCGCCGCCCACTGCTCCGTCAAGTGATTCGGCACGACAAAGAGGGATTTATTGCACAGTCCGAGCCGCTTGGATTCCATAGCGGCGGCAGTCATTTCAAAGGTCTTGCCTGCGCCCACGGCGTGTGCCAAGAGGGTGTTGCCGCCGTAAAGGATATGGGCCACCGCATTGCGCTGGTGGGGCCGCAGGGAAATTTCCGGGTTCATACCGGAAAAACGGATATGCTCCCCGTTGTAGCTGCGGGGCCGGATGGCGTTATAAAGTTCATTGTATTTCTGGCACAGGTCGGCTCGGCGGGCCGGGTCTTTCCAAATCCAATCCTTGAATGCCTCCCGGATCTGCTCCTGCTTTTGCTGGGCCAGCATGGTTTCTTTGGCGTTAAATACGCGGGTGGTGCTGCCATCCGGCTCATGGATGGTATCATAAATCCGGGTGTCCCGCAGGTTCAAACTGTCCTCGATGATCGCGTAGGCATTTCGCCGTTTGGTTCCATAGGTCACATAGGCCAGGGAATTATTCAGGCTGTCCCGTGATTTCCCGCTCACATTCCACTCGCCGGTGGCCGGGGAATAGCGTACCTGTATGTCCTTCTTGTAGCTGAACGGGGTTTTTAAGAGTTCATGGACAAATTGGGTGTAATACTTCGGGTCAATCCAGGTAACGCCGATCCGCACGTCGATCTCCGCTGCGGAGAGGTCTTTGGGCTGGGCTTGCTCCAGTGCGGCCACATTCTCTGCAAATGCAGGGTCAATCTCTGCCGCCGCCCGTGCAGCGGCCAGCTTCTTCCGGACGTTGCCGGATAAATACTCGTCTGCCGTTTCCCATCCATCTAACGGGCCGCCACCGGCTTCCGGATTTTTGTAGATGACCCCTTTCAGGTCACGGATGATGCTGTCGGTTTCGCCTGGGGTGCCAAAAAGGGAGGACATATACCCCAAATCCACACGGGCACGTTCTCCAATAGAAACGGCCAGGGCTTCACTGGCGGTGTCCACATGGTCAATCGTCACCTGTTGGTTGATGGTGCGTTTTGTGAACATATCCGCCTTGCGCTCTAGGTTTCCGTCCTCGTCCAATACCTCCAGGGAACACAGCAGGCAGTAGGACGAATCCTGTTCAAAGGCCCGCTTGTTTCCAGTGCTGTTTAAGAGGCCGTACTCTGCGGTATAAGCGTCGTAGGCTTGATTCAGTTTTTCCTGAGCGGCCTTGATGTTCTCATCAGTGCCACCGTGAAGCTGCAACTCAATGAGATTTCGGGTCAGTTCCCGGAGGCTAATCATCCCCCGGATACGCTTTTCGGTGGTGGCGGGAACCTCTACCGGAATCCGTTCGCCGTTCTCCACAAAGTACAGCTTGCCGCTGACCTCCGTGTAGCTGAAATTCCGGGCTTCCGGATCGGCGGTTTCCATCCGTTCTAACAGCTCCGGGACTTCCACCGCACCTTTTTGGGAAAGAAGCTGCTGATCCGGCGGGGAGAGTTTTAACAGGGCTTCCCCAAGCTGGTCGGACAGCACAGCTCCCGGCAGCGGGGCGCAGGTAGTTTCCCGTTCGTTGCCGTACATACTCTTATCCCAGGCCATCATGCCCAGCACCATATCCGGGTGGGTTTCAAAATAGCGGTTGATAGGGATGCCGTCTGCGGTCTGTCCCAACTGCACCCAATCCGGCACCTGCTCCGGCGGCTGCGCCCGTTTTTGCAGGAACAACATATCCGTCGTCACATCCGTACCGGCGTTCCGGGAGAAGGCGTTGTTCGGCAGACGTACCGCGCCCAAAAGGTCGGCCCGCTGTGCCAGATATTCCCGCACGGTGGAATCCTGCTTATCCAGCGTTCCCTTTGAGGTGATAAAAGCCACAATCCCACCGGGCCGCACTTTATCCAGCGTTTTCACAAAAAAGTAGTCGTGAATGAGAAGGTTTTGCTTATCGTACCGGGGATCGGCCAGCTTATAGCTGCCAAAGGGCACGTTCCCCACGGCCAGGTCAATGGAATTGTCCGGCAGGTTGACACGCTCAAAGCCATCCACGGTGATATTCGCCTGGGGATAAAGCTGCTTTGCCAACCGTCCGGTAATGCTGTCCAGTTCCACGCCCATCAGGGTCGCGCTCTGCATAGACTCCGGTAGAAGCCCAAAGAAGTTGCCTACGCCCATAGCAGGTTCCAGAACGGTATCTGGATGAACGCCCATCTTCTCCAATGCCTGATACATTCCCTCAATCACGGTGGGGCTGGTAAAATGCGCGTTCAGGGTGGAACCACGGGCCGAAGCGTATTCCTCCGGGGTCAGCAGCGTTTTTAACTCTGCATACTCCGAAGCCCATTTCTCATTGGTTTCATCAAATGCCTGGGGAATGCCGCCCCACCCGACATAGCGGGATAAGATTTCCTGTTCCTCCGGCGTCGCGCTGCGGCCCTGGGCCTCCAGGTCTTTTAAGAGCCGGATTGCAGCCACGTTGTTCTGGTACTTTGTCTTTTGCCCGCCTGCACCCAGGTCAGGGTCGGTGATGTGGAAGTTTTGGGCGGCAGGGCGCTCTGGTTCCTCGATATGCAGCCGTTCCACAACCACGTCGTAAGGTAAGTGATTTTTTTCTCCTGGATAAACTTTCTCGGTTTCTGGTGTAGCTTTTATACCCCGGTCAACAATCGCTTCATTTGCTCGCTGCCATTCATCGGCAGATACAATGGGCTTTATTTCAGGTGGAGGGAGCGTTCTGCCACTGGCCTGAGAGGTGTCAGGGGCTTTCCCGGTCTGGTCTGGGATAGCTTCTTTGATACGTTCCCATTCTTCATCAGATACGGTAATATCAACTTCATGGGTAGCGGGGCCATTCCCAACCGTCAGGGTGTCGCCCTCGCGGGTAATCGGCTGCCCGGTCAGGTCAGGCTGCTGCTTTTCGGCATCCGCTTTCTCCAGTTCCTTTATAAATTGAGCGGCGGATTCTGCGTCGGGAAAAACCTTTGCCCAACTGTTCTCGTCATAATAGTAGTCCCATGTTTCTTCATCGAAAATAGCAAATCGGCCACCATCCGGGACATAGGAATCCGTGCTGCTGGCTTCTATCACAGAGTAGCGATGATACGGTTTTACATCCTCCTGAATGGCGGCCGGATCTCTCTGAGCCGCGTCAAGGCCCGTACGGATGAGGTGATCAAAGTCAAGTGTGACAAGTTCCTTGAGAATCAGTTTCGAGAGATTTTGGTACTTATCTCGATGTACCAATTCGCCGTCCAGCAGGTAACTGATGGACGGCTCTACGAGATTTGCTTCCACCTGAAGGATGTGCTGTTCGTTGTCTGTAGTGGTACAGGCTAACCCGATATGCCGCAAGTCGGTAAAATCCACCTCGGAACCATATTCATACTCACAAAATTCTGTAATCAGCCTTTTGGCTGTATCAAGCTGGGATTGTTCGTAGGTTTCCGAGAGCATTTCCTCTGTGCGTGCAGCCGCCGCCAGGTCTTTTTCCTGCTGGCGTTCCACCCATTCCCGCACGATGGATACCGGCTCATCCCGGAAGATGGGAAATCCAGTTCTGACCCCAAAGGTATCATCCCGCAGGCTGACACGCCCCGCAGCGTAATCGACCTGATCAATAGTATAGATACGGTTTTCCTGCTCCAGCTTCATCCGCAGGGGAATAAAATCAGCCACATCCAGGTTTTTGACAATTTGATACTGACCGTTCTCCCATTCGCCAATAGTGACGTTATGGCCGTGAAGCTGTAACTGCTTTGCCAGATGGGGCCAGCCCAGGTTTGTGCCGGTGACAGTGGTTTTCCCAAGTCCGGGAATCTCCTGAACCACGGTCTTTAGGCCCAGGTCGGCGGCAGCCTGCTTTGCGTCCTCCCCATAGAGCAAAAAATAATCGCCCACCTTGACGCTTACAAAAGAGCCGGGGTGATCGGCCTTTAATTTCATGTACTCTGGCACATCCGGCACAAAGGAAGGAGGAACGGGGGCTTCTGTGGACGGTTTGACCGCTTCGGACGCGCCCGCGCCGGTGGGTTCCGGGGAGGGAACCGGCGGGGGTGGGGTTGTACCCTGGCTGCCCCCGTTTTGGGGTTCTATCTGTCCACGCTCGGCCGCTTGCCGTGTGCCTGTTAGGGCTGCGGCAGCCTGCTCCAGCACTTCCTTATCCATCCGCCGATGAAAATCCGGAAAATCATAGTAAAGTCGTAAAAGATCCGGTTCATTGACGGCCAGGACTGCCCGCCGAACCGCTGCCTTTCCCTCAATCGCCACATTTTCCGGATCGCTGTTCTTGACTGCGTTTTGGTATGCTTCATCGGCCAGCACACGGGAAAGCACCATTGGCTGAAATTCCCCATACAGTTCCCGTACACTGCGAGGTTCAGTCATTGCGGAAAGGTCAAAGGATAGTTGCTCATTGGCCGCTGTGCCGGACTGCTCAAACAGTTTCCGGCTGGCTGTTTCCAGCTTGTTATCCTTTGGCTGCTCCGGCTTTCTGCGCCGGGAACGGGAAGAAGCAGCCTCCGCTTCCTGGCGAGAAATCTTCTGTACCTGCATTTCCGGCAGGTCAAAAAGAGTAAGCTGCCGGTAGTCCGGCTTTGCAGAAAATGGCGCGTCTATCTCCACAGACGCAGAAACAGCAGGCTGTTCACCTGCCGTTTCTTCCGGATTTAACTGTAAATTAGGTCGCTTCGGATGATCTCCTCCGCCGACTGCTGGATGTTGTTCATCCGCTGCACCCATTCCATCGGATTGCTGGCTTTCAATGCTTCGGTCACGCCCTGTTCTTTCGCCATTTCTGCCACCAGATTGTCCATCTGCTCCTGGGCTGTCCGGTCGATCTCGGTCAGATGCGCCCACAGCCTGCCGGTCAGCAGCATCGAATTGTAAAGTCCCTTGCGGTGCTCCATCAGATATTTCTCCCTGGCTCTTCCGAACCGGCCCAGGGTCTGCGGTTCGTTCTCCACCTCGTCCATCCGGAGATTGGGAACCTGATACCCGTTCTGTTTGGTGTATGTCAATATCGCCATGCTCGTCGCTCCTTTCACGCTTTAATGTGCTAAAGTTTCTGCTATCATTATACGGCTCCCTGTCAGACTTTGCAAGAGGATTTTTGGCCTTTTCCCGTTCGATTTTCCGGATAGTGTCGCCAATCTCCAAAAGCAGTTCCCGGCTTCCCTGGGATACTGCCGTCCCCAGGCAAGCCAGGGCAGCGGTGGTGTTAAAATTGGTGATCTCCCGAAGATCCTCTGTGTCCAGGTAATGGTTCACGTCCAGGCCGCAGCGGGAAAGGACGGCGTACTGGACACTCGCCCGCAGGGTGTTGCGGAACAGCACCTCTACGTTAAAGTCGTCAAGCTCTTCTAAGAAGCTGTCCTCCCTCTCATAAAGCAGGTCGGGGAGATATTCGCCGTAGCTTTCCTGTACCAGCTTATCCGCTGCCTCCATCAAGAGGTCACCCAAATCACTAGCACCGTCAATTCCAAAGGCATCCCGCAGCCGTTCCATGACCGGCTCGCGGTTTTCCTCTGTCAGCTTCCACAGCCACGGGTCTTTGCCGCCCCGCACCGGATGGGTGTCTGCTACATCATGCACATAGTCCAGATAGGGCTTGCCGCCGTATCCCTTGCGGATCAGCGCGATGGCGGTGCTGCCCGCATTGACCCACCGGTGCATTTTGTTGTTCCAGGTGGACATATCCGCACAGGCTGTCGCGTCCGCCTTTTGTGCGTAAATTAAGAGTTGATCGTCGAAATCATAGGCTTTATAGAACCGCGCCGCCGTAGTCAGAAAGCGGCACCATTCCTCCGGTGAGTGTGTGACCTTCCGGCTGGTATCGGCGGCCAGTTCCGAAATGGTCTGCCATTTCTGCGCCATAAGAACCTCCTTTCAAAAAGAAGAGCGGCACAGACACCCCATGCCGCCCCGAATGATTAAGTGGATTGCCTGCGCTCCCGATTGCGCTGGTTCATCTCGTCCAAAACCCGTTTCTGTGCTTCGGAGAGCGCCCGCGGCGGTGAGATTTTCACCCACTTTTTAGGCAATTCAAAGGTCAGCCCACCGCAGCGGTTATCCTCAGTCTGCCGCACCTGGGCCGGGTGGGTCTGGCACAGTTCCAGAAGCACCCGCTGCAAGGCCGCGTTATGGGTATAAACGCTGGCTGTGGTTTCTGCTTCGTTAAAAAGAATGATGGTTTCCTGTTCTACCTTCAGCAAGGCCATCCCGATCACCGTTCCCTTTCCGGCACACTGGCCCCAGGCAGGGGACGCGCCTCCTGCGCCCGGCGGAGCTGCTCCCGCAGGGACGGCGGCTTTTGGGGTCTCTTTTCTTCCCTGTGTTCCAGTGCTTTGACGGTATCGCTGGTCTTTTCCGCCTCCCGGTCTTTGGCGCGGGTTCGCTCCGGCTGACATTCCAGAAAGGCGAGGATTTCTCCATCCGGATAGCGGATCGGCTCAAAAATACGTCCGGTCTGCAAAAACATCCCCTCCATTCCGGCCCCGGCCTTATAGTTTCCCTGGCTGTCCCGTTCGCTTTCCAGAAGCACCAGGCCGTTGTCCAGCACATACCCCGGCTCCTTGCGCTGGTTCACCCCCGACAGGCCGATGGTCACAGAAAAATCGGTGATGGCAGCAAACTGTTCGCGGGGGCCGACCTCGGCAAAGGCGTGGGGCTGCATTTCATCCCCGTCATAAACGGGGACAAACAGCTTTGGAGCTGCTGGTGCGCCAGTAACGGTGTGGTCGCCAGATTCATACACGCCTGGGGCCTCCTCCATAAAGTAGAGAAGCGTCCCATTTTCCAAAATGTACTCCACGCCGGGGATATTCTCATAGCGCGGCCCCAGGTATCGCTCAAAAGTGTCAAAGGGCACCACGGCATATTGGTTTCGTTCCTCACTCATGCTTTGCACCTGCTTTCTTCTGGTCAAATTCCAGCTTGTAATTCACATACTTGCCGGTATCGTCGAGTACCACGGTGGCATCGTAGGCCACGCCCTTTTTCTCGCTGAATAGGCCGGTCATTTTGACACGCCCCTTTTTCAACAGTGCGCTTGCCACCGTTTTAGTCAGTTCTTTATGCTTGTCGGCAAAGAAGCGGCTGTTCTTCCACATGGTAAACCCGCAGGAACGGTCAACACACAGAAAACTCAGCTTGCTTTCCACCACATCCTTGCCGCAGCGGGGACACTTGCCAATCGGCTCCCGTTTATCAAAGAGGGAGGTATCTGCCTGGATTGCCCGGTAGCTCTCCACCAGATCGGCGGTCATCCGTTCAATCCCAGAGAGGAAATCGTCTGCGGAACGCTCCCCACGCTCCACCTCCTTTAAGGATGACTCCCATTCTGCGGTCAGTTTGGCCGATTTGATGCTGTCTGGCAGCACCACAATCAGGTTATGGCCTTTTTTCGTGGGAAGAAGCTGGCGGCCCTTGCGTTCCAGAAAGCCGCCGCGCACCAGCTTTTCGATCACACCGGCGCGGGTAGCCGGGGTTCCCAGGCCCGTGCGCTCCACATCCTTAATCTCTGCAAATTCCTCTGCGCTGGCGTGTTCCATCGCGGAAAGCAGCAGATCTTCCGTGAAGTGTTTGGGCGGGCTGGTGGTTCCTTCACGCACCGCCGCCTTGCAGCCGGAAAGGGACTGCCCCTCGGTGATGGAGGGCAGCGCGGCCGCTTCCGGGTCGTCCTTTTCCGGCTTCTGCTTCAGCGTGGAGAGGAAGGCTTGCTCCACAGCCTTCCAGCCAGGGCTTGTTACTACGCGCCCCTTTGCGGCAAAGGAAGTACCGCCGCAATCCAGCTCCACAGCCGTATCCTCGTAAACCTGTTTTTCGCTGACCGCGCATAAAAGCCGCACGATGACCAATGTGAGGATGTTGCGCTCCCCGGCAGGCAATGCGGCAAGCGCATCCTGCTTTACCTGCATGGTAGGCAGCAGCGCATGATGATCGCTGACCTTTGAAGCGTCTATTACACGGGAGATGTCCGTCGGCCCCACCTCCACAGAAAACGGCAGGCTGGAAACAGATTGTTCCAAAAGCTCCGGCACTGTGGCGGCGGTGTCCTCTGTCAGATAATTGGAATCGGTACGGGGATAGGTCAACAGCTTCTTTTCATAGAGGGCCTGTGCATAATCCAACACCTGCTGGGCAGTGTAGCTAAACAGCCGGTTTCCGTCCCTTTGGAGGGAAGTCAGGTCATATAGCTTCGGCGGGCTGGCGTTGCGCTGCTTTTTCTCCACCCTTCGGACAGTGGCAGTCTGGCCTGCACAGGCAGCTTTCAGTTTCTCCGCTTCCTTTTTATCTGCCATCCGGTCGCTTGCGGCAGGAAAACCGCAATCCAGTTCCACCGTGTAAAACTTCTCCTTTTTGAAACTGTCAATCGCGGTTTCCCGTTCCACTACCAAGGCCAGGGTAGGGGTCATGACGCGCCCCACGTTGAGCGTCCTTCGATAAAGGGTGGAGAATAGCCGGGTTCCGGTAATTCCCACCAGCCAATCCGCCTTTGCCCGACAGAGGGCCGCAGCATAGAGAAGGTCATACTCGCTGCTGGGACGCAAGGCGGAAAATCCCGCTTTGATTGCGTCCTCCTCCATCGACGAAATCCACAGCCGCTCCATCGGCTTGCGGCACCCGGCCTGCTGATACACCAGCCGGAAAATCAATTCTCCTTCACGGCCCGCGTCGGTGGCGCACACCAGGCTATCCACGTCAGCGCGGTTCATCAGGTCGGAAAGCACCTTGAATTGTTCCTTTTTCCCTGGGTCAACGGTAAACTGCCATTCCTTTGGGATAATCGGTAAATCCTCATACGTCCACTCGGAATACTTCGGATCATAGGCATCGGCAGGGGCCAACCCCACCAAATGCCCGACGCACCAGCTTACCAGAAAGCCGCCGCCCTCCAAATATCCCTGTTTTTTCTGTTTGGCTCCCAGCACAGCGGCCAGACTTTGGGCCACGCTGGGTTTCTCAGCCACCACTAATTTCAATCGCGTTTCCTCCTTTCTTTCAAAAGCTGCTTATAGCAGACCCCTATACAGCGCCTTCCCATACCATAGTTGCAGCCATAGCAGGGATGATCGGGCGGGAGCGCCGGAGGTTTTGGCGCTCGCCGCCCGGCAGGTTTCTGCTGCATCATCCGTTCCAGCCCTGGATTGTTACTGAATAGTGGCATCCTCGTCCTCGTTCGGAAGTTCCTGCTCCTCCTCATAAAGCCGGCGCTGTTCGGCTTCTTCCTCGGCAGTCAGTTCCGGCGCAGGTTCTTCCAAATCTTCCTCCCGGATGGTCGGTTCTTCCGGCCCTGCAAACTCAAATTCATCCAAATCGGCGGCATCGTCCAATTCGTGTTTGGGCTTATAAATCTTGAAGTAGTACCCCAGGCCACCTACGGCAAGCACCGCCACGCCGATCAAGGCCAGCATAACCGGACTGGTGCCGGTTTCCGGCGCAGGCTCCGGTTCGGGTTCCTCTATTACCTCGACAGGCTCCTCCGGCTCCGGTGCCAGTGTGGGTTCCGGCTCTGGTTCCACCGGCTCAGTGGTTTCTTCCGCGTCCGGCTCGGCAAGGGCCATCAGGTCGGACTCCGTGACCGCATTGAGGAAATAGACGTTTTCCGTATCGCGCTGTTTATCAATAACCAGATAAAAGACGTTTTCATCCTCGGTCACAATGGTATAAAACTCCTTTTCGTCCTCGCTGGTGGCGTTATCCAGGACAGTGCCGGTTCCGTTTGGGGTAAAGGGGTTCGGCTCGGCAGTTTCCTCCGGTTCGGTAGTTTCCTCCACCGGCGCGGGTTCCGTCTGCGGTTCGTTACTCTGTGCATAGGCTGTAACAGAAAAGGTGCCAAAGCACACCGCAAGCGCGGCCAGCACCATAAAAGAGCGTAGCTTATTCTTCATCGTCCATTTCCTCCTGTTCCTCCGGATTCTGTACCGACACAGGCAGGCCGCCGGTATTGCCGTTGCGGATGGCCTGAATGATGGAGGCCAGTTCTTCCGGCGTGACCTCCAGGCCGCGCACCATACCAACAATCTCGGTATTCTCAAGTTCCGTTTTCTGCTGCTCCAGCTCCCTAAGCCTTGCCTGCTGGGTAGTGATTTTTCCCTTGATCTTCTCAATCTCGGTCACGATTTTCTGAATTTTCTGGTTCATCAAAACTCCTTTCCGGGCGGTTATAAGCGCCCAATTGCGTAAAAGTGCTGTTGCCAGTAAGATGTGTTGATATTGGCGTACTGAATGGGTGAGCCACAGTGGATCATCATCCCGTCGCCCACATAAATCCCCACATGGGACACCGGCCCCGCGCTGTCATAAGTTCCCGTGAAAAAGATAATGTCCCCTGGTTTGGCTTCGGAGGACGAAATAATCGCGCACTGATTGTAAATGCCTTGCGCTGTGGTACGGGGCAGGTTATGAACGCCGCTGTTGGTAAAGACCCAGCAGACAAAGCCGCTGCAATCAAAGCTGGTAGACGGATTTGAGCCGCCCCAGACGTAGGGGTAGCCCAGGTACTTTTCCGCTTCGGTAATCAGCGCGGCAAAGGACGGGTCGGACAGGGCCTCACCGGGGATCTCATAATGCTCCCCTTCAGAGGGGTTCGCGTAGATGTTGTCTCCGAACAGATAGGGCTTGTTGCCTTTTAACTCCAGGATGGCGGCATACCGGCCCTTTTCATCTTCGGTCAGGTTTTCCACCGCCACCGTCCCCAGGGAATGGTTCCGCAGGGTCACATGGAGAATGTAATACTCATACGCCTCCTCGCTTTCATGTTCGTTGCCTTCCTCATCCGTCCAGGTCACAGTCCGGTAACGGATCTGCACCTCCTCACGGGTGGTAAGGGTATATTGCTGGTTGAACAGGGCTTCTAATTCTGCCTGTACCTGAGCCGGGGTGAAGGCATTGAATTTTGCAGTCAGGTAGGAAATCAGCTCATTGGGATCGTGGCCAATGGTGTCCACATCGTACTGGTACTCGTCATAGCCGGGAAATTCGCTTTCAATATTGGCCATCCTGCGTTCCAGCCCCTGTTCCAGCGCAATATAGTTGTCCTCCACCTGCAAAATGTCCGGATCTTCGGAAGTATAGGAGGTGCCAAGCACAGCACCCATCGCCCCTTCCATCGTCACGGAACAGGAGGACAGGGAAGAAAACACCAGGATAAATAACAGGGCCACGCCACCGACAATCACCAAAATCCCCCTATTGTTCTTGACCAGGGCAACAGCGGCCTGTCCTGCATTGCTGATTGCTTCCTTTGCTTTTTTTGCAACCGCAGCCCCACGGCTCCCCGTTCTCTGTGCTTCCCGATAGGCTTTGGCGTACTCGCGCTTTAGCTTTCGCTTCTGAAACATGGCTGACAGCGAATGCTTTTGCAGTTGGGGATTGTCCCGGATGGCGGCACGGTAGTTAGCATTGACTGTGGCGCGGGCACTTTTGACTTCCAGGCGTTCCACCCTGCGATAGGGCGCATCCTTTATCGAGTGGTAGCCCTTCCGGATCGCGTTCGTCGCTAGATTTTCTGCTGTAAACTCGGTTTTGTGGGCCGCTTCGGTGCCCACATTTTCCTTTTCCACCTGCCGGATTTTACTGTGGGCCGCCAAATCCACCGACCGTCCAGCCTTCAGCCCTGCCTGCGTCACCGGGTTTTTCCGGCTGCGCGGTTTTACCTCGTCCTCAAAACTCAGCGAGTGCCGTACCTTGCCGGTCATGGCGTCAAATTCCCGGTTGATCCGGGGGCGGCGCTTCTTTGGCAGGTCTGCTTTGGCCTTTTCCAGCTTTTCGTCCAGGATTTCCGCCTTTTTCTCTGCATGGGCAGCCCGTTCCTCCGGCGAAAAATGCAGCCGCTTACTTTTGGCTGCATCATCCGCGTCATAGATATTGCGCTTTCGCTTCATAGGCCACCCCCTTATGCCGCCAGGTCGGAGGGTTTCGTGGTCATTACCCGGTAAAGCTGCGTATTGCGCGGGAATTTGTCCTCAAAGGGAATAATCTTATCCCCAAAGAACAGAAGCCCTTCGCCCTCGCCGCTGTTGGTCACATGGTTTAGCTCCTGGGGGGAAATGCCAAGCCGCTGGGCCAGGATATTCCGGTCGCTGGCACCCTGGTTCAGCATCAGCACAAAATCGCTGTTTTCCAGGATGTTTTCGATCTCGGAACTGTCCAAAAGGTCTTTGACATTCTGTGTTAGGGATGTGGGGATGCCATTCCACTTGCGGAACCGCTTATAAATCTCGGCGGTGTAGGCTGCTGTCTGCGGCTCCTTTAAGAGCAGATGAAATTCATCCAGGAAAATCCGGGTGGTGATACCGGCGTAGCGGTTGACCGCTGTGCGCTGCCAGATATGTTTCTGCACGTTGGACATGACCAGCTTTTTTAAGCCCTGGCCCAACTTGCTGATGTTGTAGCAGACCATGCGGTTATTCAAATCCACGTTCGTCCTGTGGTTCAGATAGGATAGGCTGCCGGTGACGTAAATCTCCATTGCTGTTGCCAGATCATCCGCCCGCGAATTATGCTGCTCCCGCAGGCATTGGTATAAATCTCCCAGGATTGGCATATTCTCCGGCCTGGGGTTCTTCAGGTAATCCCGATAAACCAGGCTGATACAGCGGTCAATCAGGGACTTTTCAATGGGCATGAGCGGATTGCCGTAGGAGGCCATCATCAGTTCGCACTGTGAAAGCAGGAAATCCGCCTGCATGAGCATGGGGGATTCGCCCACATCAGTGGACAAGTCCAGATCCATAGGATTCAAATAGCTGTGGCTATCCGGAGCCAGGTAAATGGTTTGACCGTGAAGCTGCTCCGTCAAGGCGGTATATTCATTTTCCGGATCTAATATCAGGATGTGGTCGGGTGTGGCAAAAAAGGCATTGGCCATCTCGCGTTTTGCAAAAAAGGACTTGCCGCTGCCCGGTGTGCCCAGCACGATCCCGTTGGGGCATTTGAGGGTTTTCCGGTCTGCCAGGATGATGTGTTTGGTCTGTGCATTTACGCCATAATATAGGCCACCCGGCTGGAACACCTCACAGGAACGGAACGGCAGAAAGATTGCCGTTCCGCTGGTGGTAAGGCCGCGTTGGACTTCCACCTGGTTCACGCCCAGGGGCAGGGCCGACACAAAACCCTGTTCCTGCTGATAGTCCAGCCGGATCAGGTTGCAGTTGTTGGCGTTGGCAATGCCGTTCACCGAATAGATGATATTTTCCAGCTTCTGTTTGGTGGGCGCGGTATGCACCAGAAGGATGGTGACCATGAACATCTTTTCATCATGGTTCTGCAAATCCTCCAATAGCTTTTCCGCTTCCTTCCCGAAGGTTACAAGGTCAGGGGGAAGAATGTCCATGTCAAAGCCGGAGCGCACTGCCCGTTTCTGCTCGTCGATTTTGGCCTTATCCAAGTCACTCAACTTCCGTTTGACGGTCTTGAGCGCGGCCCCCTGATCGAGCGCCTTTGCGTGGATACTGACGATCTGGCTGCTCTCTATATTAAGAAGTGCGTTCAGCAGCGTGTCATACAGTTTGGTGGCCTGGATCTGCAAAAAGGAAACCGCGCCGACCGACGGGCCAACGCGGAAGTACCGGCCCTCCTTAAATAAGAAGGAGCTGGGAGCAATGTAGTCCTTACTGGAAAGGCCGGTTCCCACCAGCGAATCCCAGTTGAATTTGAATTTTTGCGGTTCATCCAGGTGTAGGCAGTGATGCAGCAACAAGAGCCGCTCATAGCCGTCCATCCCGTGTGCCTGGGTGCCAATGCCTTTGAACCTCTCCAGCACATCGGCTTCGATCTGCTCTAAGCGGGAAGTGGCCTGATTCACATCCTCAGCCTCCACCGTGAAGGTCAGACAAAGGCTGCGTTCCGTCTTGCACAGGCTGGCTTTGGAGAGCAGCATATCGGAAAACTCCTTGCGGATGGGGTCAAAGCTGTCGCCGGTGGGCAGAATCCGCAGGATTTTCCGGTATTCCACCATATCCGGATAATAGCAGACCACCGATAGCTGAAAGCCCACTGTGGGGCCGAAGTAGTTGACCAGGCGGCAGTACAATTCAAAAATTACCGCCTTATCATCGTCGGACGCTTCCGCATAGCTGCGATCCTCAAACGCAATGCTTTTGCTGTAAAGGCGGTTCCCCAGGCGGCACACCCCATTCTCATACATTTCCTCATAGGGAATGGTCTGTTGGGCGGTGGCGGCAATCTTACCGTCGCGTTTTGCCCGCTTGATGGCCTTTGCCAGTTGCTTTTTCTGCGCGGCATTCAGCGGTGTGTCCGGCCGGATGATCAACTCGTCGCCCCAGCCCACGGCCCGTTTCGGCTCCCGTCTTTTCAGTATTGGAAACAAGCTGTTTCACCTCCTCGTCAAAATAGGCTTGCCGCTCCAGAGCGGCAAATCGGTTCTCTGTCCGGTAGGGACGCGCTTGCTGCGTCAGGAACCGGACACGAAAATAATTTCTAAGCATCTTTTCCGGTGTCTGCCCGTTCTTTTCGTAAAGGGCGAAGAAGAAAAAGGGCAGAGCCGTAACAATCAGAAGAATCAAGGCAATATCGTTGCCCAGGCTTTTCCGGGTCAGAAAGTAAGTAGGAACAGCCACCAGTGCAGCCAGTGCAAAAAAGATAAGCTGTCGCTGGGTCAGACCAAACACGACCTTGCTCTTGACCTCGGTCAAGTCCTTTGTAATGTTCACATGGGCCAATCAACTCACCTCCCGTAAGTTCTCTCGTGGCGGCCACCCCTGAATGGAGGCAGCCGCTTCGTTGCCCCACACATCCCATCCCGGCGCACGGCTGCGGGCAAAAAGCTCAATCCGGGGCACATCACCCATCAGCCGGACAATGCGGCTGCGGGCTTCCTCCGGTTTCTTGCTGTGTTCCTCGATATGGGACAAAATCACCTGATGTACCCCGGCATTAGCACGCTTTGGGTGCCCTCTGGTAGCCAGCAGGCAGATTTCCGCATTGGCCCGTGTCCAGTAGCCCATGCCCGTAAACAGGGTGGACGCTTTCCGGTTTAGCTTCACCCAAACAAAGGCGACGGATTTATAGGTAAATCCCCAGGCATCCAATACCGGCCACGCTTCTTTTAACAGCGGGAACGTCACCCAAAGAAACAGGGTGCAATCCTTTGCTGCCAGCAGATGAACCGGCAGCGCCTTTATATCCTCCAGTGACATAGTGGAATAATGGCTTTCCGCAGAGCGGCCCGTGCCCTTTTTGCTCCACACCCGATAATGCCAGGGTGGATCGGCATAGATTACAGAATATTTTCCAGGTTCACTCACTCGTCCACCTCCTTTAATGGGCGTTTAGAATACTTTTTGCTACGCTGCCTGACTTAAACAGGCTGAAACAGAGCAGGACGGTGTAGGCAACACAAGTCCAGATGGCTCCGTGAAGGTCGCCGCCGGATATGGACAGGCTTTTGACCAAAATCGCATATATTCCGGTAATGACCATGATTAAGAAGCCTTGCAGCCCCAGGGCAACCAGGCCCCGGATGTAGTTGGTGCCGATATTTCCCCACTCATGGTTGGCAAGGGTGGCAAAGGGCAGCGGCCCCACGCTTGCATAGATGTATATTTCAATCATTCTGCCGTAGAGGATGATCGTGATGAGTGCGCCCATCACCGTCATGGCGAAGCTGACCACCCAGGTTTCCAACATCAGGGCAAAGAGTTCGCCAAGCCCCTTTGCTTCCAGTTCAGTGGTAATGGAAGCCAGTGCCGACGAAATATCAATGCTGGCGTTTGCGTCAATGACCCCGGCACTTTGCTGCACCATTGTCTGTGCCACCTCGAAGAT
Organism: Zongyangia acetica; assembly: GCF_038739695.1. NCBI lineage: Bacteria > Bacillati > Bacillota > Clostridia > Eubacteriales > Oscillospiraceae > Zongyangia > Zongyangia acetica. The sequence goes on from NZ_JBBEWN010000002.1 coordinate 16,434, forward strand.
GGCGATGATAAAGTCGAATGTATGGCTGACGACGTAGGCCGCAATCCCGGCTTTGATAATCCACTTAAAGAAGATGAAGGTATCAAAATCGTGCATATTGTTCCGATCTATGACCATGCGGATCAGTTCATAAGACAGGACTGCGGCAATCACAAGGCCCGCGATGGGGACGATTACAGACTCGGACAGGCTGTGAATCATGGAGAAGACGCCGGAGTTCCATTGCTCCGGCGTCTTTCCAACTTCCCCTGCGATAGTAGCGACCTTTGTATTTACATCACCAAACATATTCGACAGGTTTCCCGTGATGGCTTCAATCAGGAAATCCTTAATCCATTCTGTTATTGCGTCGATGATAAAATCCATAGGCCGTTACCCATACATTAACCGAGCAGACCAGACAGCAGGGGAACCACCTTCAGGCCCAGCAGAATGACACCACCTCCGGCCATAAGTTGTTTTATCCCCAATTAGGTGTAAAACTCTGCTCGATGGCGGGCGGCGGCGTACAAAAAATCTATATGGTGTTTTTAAGAGAACCGTCCCGGTAGGACAGGTCAGGCAGTGACCTGTTCCACCTCTGGGATGGGTTTGAGATTAAAATGAATTTCGATAGAAATGTGTCTTGTTTTATCTTCGTCAATGCGCTCATGCACGACGATTTCTTTGATTAAGCGGTTAAGGGTGGCTGCGTCCAGCTCTGTGATGTTGGCATATTCCTGAATGGCTTCCACCCATTGTTTTGCGTCATTGGCAAGCTGGGCTTCATCGGACAGCCGCTTCCTGCCCTCGGACACTTTTGCTTTAAGCTCCGTCTGCTCGGTCTGTGTCTTTTCCAGCATGGTGTTGAAATTCTGCTCACTGATACGCCCTGCAATCATATCCTCATAAAGCCGCATGACCATTTTATCCAGAACCTCAATCCGTTCCTCGTCCCTTGTAAGGGAGCGTTCCATTGCTTCCCGCTGTTCCCGCTGCTCGGCTTCACAGGTATTAGTCAGGCGGTCGGCAACCGCTTTCCCGTCCATCAGGGCAGCTCTGGCACATTCCCTGATTTTCCGCAGCACATGGCTGCAAAGGGTGTCATAGTCAATCCGGTGCTGGGTGCAGTGGTTCTTTCCAAAGGCATTGTAGGTCTTGCAGGAATAAATCTGCTGGGGATGTTTTGCGTTTGTGTAGCGTATCGTCAGCGACTTCCCACACTCGCCGCATTTTATCAATCCGGCAAACAGGCTGATTTCATTGGTCTGCCCCGGACGCTGGCGGGATTTCAGCTTGTTCTGCACAATGTCAAAGCTCATGCGGTCAATCAGCGGTTCATGCTGTCCCTCCACCACAATCCAGTCCTCCGGCTTCTTTTCCCCAATCGTGCCGATTTTGAAACGGTAGTCTTTTTTCTGGGAAGCAATCGCCCCGGTGTAGACGGGATTCATCAAAAGGTCTTTGATAACGGAGAAGTCCCACATATACCGTCCTTTTTCTGGGTCTTTCTTTTCCCATTTGGTGCGGGTATTGCGAAGCCCCCGTTCCCGGTTCCACCATGTGGGGCAGGGGATTTTTTCTTCCTCCAGCCGTCTGCGGATATAGTTCGGACCATGACCGTTCAGGGCATATCCGAAAATCAGTCGCACAATCGGGGCGGTTTCCTCGTCAATGAGCAGATGGTTTTTGTCCTCCGGGTCTTTCCGATACCCAAACGGGGCAAGACACCCGGTAAACTGTCCTTTCTGCGCTTTCAGAAGATAAGAGGAATGGACTTTCTTGGAAATATCCTTGCTGTACATCTCGTTCAGGATATTCTTGAACGGGGCAATATCGTTGTTATCCCGCAGGGTGTCGATACCGTCATTCATGGCGATATAGCGGACACCGTTTCTTGGGAAAAAGTCCTCAATCAAATGCCCGGTTTGCAGATAGTTCCGCCCCAGTCGGCTGAGGTCTTTCGTGATGACAAGGTTGATTTGCCTGCGCTCAATGGCTCTCAACATTCTCTGTAAATCAGGACGCTCCATATTAAGACCTGTGAAGCCATCGTCCTGATAGACTGCCACAACCTCCCATCCCTGCTTTTCGCAGTATTTTTCCAGCATATCACGCTGGTTTGCGATACTGGCACTTTCGCCTTGCAGGTCATCGTCCTTTGACAGCCTGCAATAGACCGCTGCACGATACCCTCCGGCAAGTGCCGAACCGGTTGTTCTGTATTCCATTTCGTTCATCATAGCCATTTACCCACACAATCCAGACGGTATCTGGCTCTTTTGAACCTCATCTTCATTATAGCTCATATCTTTCCTTTTAGCAAGATATTCTTTCGTATTTGTCTTACCGTATTTCTGGGAAATCAGGCTGACGAACACATCGGTTGCGTCCAGCTCCCCGTCAAACACCGTTGTAACATGAATCTCTGTTTTGTTTTTTGCCATAGGCAGTTATCCTCCATACATGAAAATAGCCAGACAGAGGGTGTCGGCAACGAAGTCCGGCAACGGGCTTCAAAAGACCTTGCAAACAATCTCAATCTGGCGATGGTTACTATTTATACTTTTCTTTTATTTTTCTGTTGTTTTGGTTGTCATAGGGGAGAAAAGCCGATAGTTTCGGGATTTTCCCCGGCAACCGGCTCGGCAACGGGATAGCAACAGGGGGTGCAACGGGCTGCCATTTTCAGAACGGAAGCTCCATCTGTTCTGTGACCTCCACAAAACCGTCCATCGTTTTTTCAGACGGGTTGCCGGAGTCCGTTGCCGGGTTTTCACGCTCCCAGCCCTTTTGTCTGCCATATTCGGAAAACATTCTTGGGTTCGGGAAGTACCGCCAGCCAGAAATGCACTGGTTCATAATCTCGTTGATTTCCCGGATTTCCCATTGCTTCGGCTCGTCAAAGGCATGGTTCAAGGCTTCCTTATAGAGCTGCTTGGAGCAGACCATGCTCCCGGTGTACCTATCAAGATACGCCTGTATCATTCCGGCTTTGGTGTCCTCCGGCATAAAATCCCGCTGGTGTTCTTTCAGATACCGCTGCATGTCGGGGCTGAAAGCCAGCTTGAACCTGCCGCTTCGGTAAATCTCCATCGCTTCCGCCCACATCTGCTCGATATAGGCTCTGGAAGCGGCTTCGTCCTCCAAAATGTGAACCTCGGCTTGCTCCGGGTACACCATGACGGGGATAAAGCGGCGGTTGCCGGAACGGTCAAGGGGCAGGAAGTCAAGGGCATTGGAAGTGCCGCCAAACACGCACTGACGGGGGCGGTCTGCTGGGTGGGTTTCATAGGGTATCTTGTAAACCTCTTTCTGCCGGCTTAAAAATGACTTGATTTCCTCAATGCTCTTGGCGTTTGCGGTTGCCATCATTTCCGACATTTCGATAATCCAGTGACCTTGCAGCTTACGGTACACATTGTCATCGTCCAGCTTCCGCAAATCATCGGAGAACCACTCGTCCCGGACTGCCAGCAGACGGAAGAAGGTGGACTTTCCAGCCCCCTGACCGCCTACCAGACAAAGCATGATTTCAAACTTGCACCCCGGCTGAAAGGCTCGTGAGATTGCACCCAGCAGGAACAGCTTCAACGCTTCATAGGTGTAATCGTCTGCGTCAGCCCCCAGAAAGTGCCGCAGACAGAAACGGATTCGTTCTGTCCCGTCCCACACAAGGGCACTTAGGTAGTCCCGGATGGGATGGTACTTGTTTTCATTCGCCACAATCCCGATGGCATTATCAATCTTTTTCTCATTGGTAAGCCCATAGGTTTCTTCCAGATAGAGAAGCAGATACTTCATATCCGTATCGTTCAGGGCTGTGCTTTCTCTGTGAAAACCGATGGGCTTTATGATGTCCTTGCGGTCGGTCAGGATGTTGTATGCGATAGCCCCGGAAAGCAGAGGGTCACGCTGGAATACGGTCAGGCAGTTCCGTATGCTCTGGCGGACACCGCCTTTCTCGGTGGTTTCCAGCCCCGCCTTGATTTCCTCAATGCTCTGGGGCGGCTGCATGGCGTTCATGGTGTTTTTTAGTTCTTGCTGCGTCTGCGGCTGCAAGCTCTGCCATTCGCTGTTCAAGCTGTATCACATCCTTTCCGTAGTCCGCAATCAAAGCCGCTTTTTCCTCTGTCTCCCCGAACAGCAGCACATCCAGCAGATATTCCACATGGGCTTGCTTTTGTAAGGCTTCCACAAACCGGGGATGAAAGGCTTCCTCTGGGGAGTGCGGGGCATATTCCGTTCTCCATGCCCGAAGCAGGTGGAGATAATCGGCAAGGATACGGAAGCAGCGGTTCTTTGCTTCCTGAAACTGTTCCTCCGGGGATTTCTGCCGGGGCTTGGGCTTTTTTGCCTTTCCCGGCGGTTTCCAGTCCTCATAGGAAAGCCCAAAGTCATTTGCCAGTTGTACGGCGGCTTCTTTCTTTGCCAGCCCATACAGGGCGGCGGCAAAATCAATCACATCCCCATCCGCACCGCAGCCGAAGCAGTGGTAACGCCGATCCAGCTTCATGCTTGGGGTTTTATCATTATGGAACGGGCAGCAAGCCATCCCGTTCCGACCTACATGGATTCCATAATGCTCCGCAGCCTGTCTTGTTGTGACGGACTGCTTCACAGCTTCAAATACATTCAAATCTATCCCTCCTTGAAAACAAAAAAGCACCTGACATTCTCTGATTGAAAATGGCAAGTGCCTGTTAAAGTTCCATATCCTGTTGTTTGTGTTTCGTCTGTGCCGGGACAGTTCTTTGTGCTTTTTTCTCGTCAGCCTTATCCTGCAAGACTTCCTTGATAGGCTGCTTCTTGGGCGGCTCTTTGCTTTCTTCTGTGCCGGGTGTAGCTTTCCGTACCCAGTAGCGGATGTCCCGCAACTTCTTCAAATCAGCCTGTACCTCGGTCAAAGGTTCTTTCAGCTCTGCGATTTCGCTGAGAAGTTTTTCCTGCTCCTCTTGCAGCTCCTTTTGGGTACTGTCCTTATCGTCTGGGTGCTTGGCAAGGTAGGCGGCGGCTTTCGCATACCGGGCAACCTCCGGGTGTTCCTGTTTGAATTTCTCCTTTGTTTTCTTAAAAAATATCTTCTGGTACTTCTCATAGACAGGCTTACATTCCTTGCAGGCTGTCTGGCTGGCAAGAATCCCGTCAATCACTTTGCTGCGGGCTTCCTTTGGCTTCATCTGATTGCGGTAATCTGCGGCTGATTTCCCGGAAGATTCCAGAAATGCTTCTAAGTCCTCCACAGTGGAAAGCCCCTTTTGCCGAAGATAGGACAGGGCTTCGCTGACTGCCTTTAAGTCCTGTGAAGTCCCCCGGTTCTGTCCAGCCCTTGTCCAGTCCTTCCGTTCTTCCTTTCGTATCTCCATGTACTTCATCAGCAGATTGGGAAGAAGTGTCGCTTCCTCCGCCGCCTTTTGTGCAAGCAGCTCTTTCCGTTTTTCTCCCAGCTCGGTAATCCAGCCTTTGAGGTTTTGGATAAGCTGCCGGATGGACTTCATCAGACTGTTGGCGGCTCTGATTTCCCGGTTCAGGTTTCCGATATTCGTCTGGATACCACGCTTTTCCATCTGCCGGACAGCAGCCCCCTCATGGACAGTGGGGACAATATCAAGCCCCTGTCTGGCATAGGAACGCAAGTCCACACGCTCCGGACGGTCATTGGCTTCCAGATAGCGGTTCTGGATGACCTCCCATTCATGCCGCCAGATTTCGCAATACTTCTGGTCGTTCCAATCCACCGTATCCTCCTTGTGGCTTTTCCATCTGCCGGACGGAAGTTTTATCCGTTCCCCGTTTTCGTCAAGGTCATAAACCTTGCGGCTCTTGGGAAGCCATTTTCCATGTTCGTCCATTGCCCTCATAGTGAGCATGACATGGGCGTGGGGATTGTGTCCCGGCGGATGGGGGTCATGGATGGCAAAGTCAGCAATCATGCCTTTGGAAACAAACTGCTTCTGGCAAAACTCCCGGACAAGGACAGCATACTGGTCGGGCGGTATCTCTCTGGGGATGGTAAGCACCCACCGCCTTGCAAGCTGGGAGTTCCATTGTTTTTCCACCGCTTCGGCGGCGTTCCACAAAGTATTGCGGTCTGCATATTCCTGTGGGGCATTAGGTGGGAGCAGGATTTCATTGTGGACGATACCACGCTTTTCCGGGTAGTGCTTCACTTGCTGGTCATATTCACAGAACAGTTTTTCGCCACTCTGGTAAGCAGCGGCGGCAACCGCAGACTGCCGCTGACTGCGCTGAACAATCGTGATTTCGTTGTGTGGACAGGGCATTTCGTGTCCCTCCTTTCGCTAATTGGTGGACGGGGTGGCGTTTTACCACCTCATTTTGGGCAGAAAAAAAGCAGGAAACCTTTCTTTCAGATTTCCTGCTCGGTGTGCCGCTGTGTGGGCGGCGGGTATTTAGTTGTAAAAGTTCGGGACAAGTTGACCCGATGTGAAGCTGACGAACTGGAATTTATTTGTTGTTATTTTCTATCAATCCCCAAAACATCATAGTATTCATCACTATACTCAATGCCACTATTGTCAAAGCGAGATTGCAGTTCTTTTACATAGTCATAAGGGTTATCAATAGGGGAAATTTCTAATTCTGTTTCAAGATAACTTAATGTCGCTTTCTGTTCCTCTGTGCGGATTGCTTCTTCCTCTTTGAGGTGTTTTTCAAATTTGTCTTTGTCCATCCAAATAATCTGCTCAATAGGATTAGTAGAACCACAAGCAAGAATAAGTCTCATAAAATCCTCAAAGGTTCTTGCCAGTGGATAAACAAAAACATCTGCACAAGTATCAGGATTGCAGGCAAAAACCATTTCCCCATACGGCTCAATAAAGCAATACATAATACTTCCTTCAAAACCTATTGCCTTTGCATTGGTCGGATAGCAGAAGTAAGAATAAATATCTTCAACTTGTTCAAGACAAATCAAAGAGCCATTTATATTCAGTTCTTTGTATTGGTCAAAAAGTGTTTCCATTTTATCACACTCCTTTACAACTTCTAATTTTTCAGTTCTACAAGTTGGAAGTTGTCGCTATGAAATTTCTTTTTCATCATCTCTTGGTGGTCGGACATAACATAACATTTCTTTTTCACAAGCACCAAATTTTGAGAAATTGGATTTCGCTTCTTTTAGCGTTATTCCATGATTAGAGTCGCTTGGTTCGTTATCAGAAGCAATGAACGGGTCATTCTCCCAAAAACAAACGGGGCAAATATACCCACAATCTTCATTTGCCGGAACATTATAGGTAAAATATCCGCAGCAAGGACATTGGTATTTTTTCATATAAACCTCACGTTTAAGCCTTGACCTCAAATTCCTGATTTATTTCTGACTTTATTATACTTCATCGATTATCGAAAAGATAGCATATTTTATGAAACTTGTCGGCTGGGAACAGCTTGCACCGCAAGGTGTCCCCAACAGGCAAGTCCACAAAAGGGTAGCTGGCTGCAGCCAGCGCAGGGGAAGTGTAGCGTCCCCTGTTTGATTTGGAGCAGACCATGACTGCGGAAAATCACAGCTCTCCGGCGAGGAGCCTTCGGAGAACGCAATGCACCAACCTCTGGGTGGTGTATAATTGCGCCCTTAGTAAACTAAGGGGTTTCCGGCTTCTCCCGTTCCAGCATTTTTTTCAATAGTTCCTGCGTGTCCTGCCTGTGAAAAATGAGTTTCAACAACAGCATGACATCATCATCTGTTAGGCGTTCCGGCTCTTGCAGAAAACTTTCCAGCATACCGCCACGAGTGCAGAGCCGGTGCGTCCGTTCCTTTCGGGTAAGCTGCTTTAACTGGTGCTGCAATGCCTTTTCATCATTGATGGCTTTCCGCAGTTTCTTTTCGCTTTTCTCCAGCTCCCGGTTGAGCTTTTCCAGCTTCGAGGTATCAGGCAAGGGCAGCGTCCTCCTTTCCCGGTATCAGCACATAAATCCTATTCGGTTCTCCCACGCCCTGACGCACCCGCATGATAAGTCCGGCGTTTTCCAGTTCATTCAGAGAACGCTTGACCGTCATGGGACTGCGGGACAGGACTGCGGCAATGGCTGTGACAGGGAAGCAGACAAACAGGATTCCGTTCTCGTCCTCCTGCTCTTTGGATAGCATAGCGTCCAGCATCCGGCAGTACATGACCTTTGCGGTGCTGCTGACTGGAAATCCTGTCAACGCTCTGGGAAATGGCATACAGGGCGGCAATGGTGTGTCTATCGTCATAAATTCAAAATTCATTCGGTGTGTTCCTCCTTTTTCTTTGATCGTTTGGATAAATAACGGGGGCAGTCAATCACAACCGCCCGGAAGCTCTGCTTGCACCCATGCTGGCATTTCCGGCATAATTCGTTGTAAGTGACACGCCCCCGGTCATTGAGGTAAAAGGAAAGCTCATGCTTCCTCTTTTTGCTCATTCTCGGCATATTGTATTTCCTCCCGTTTTAGTGTATGGTTTCGGGGCGATTTTCGGCAAAATTACGGTCATAGAGCCGATTAAAATCTCCCGAAGTATCAGCGATAGGGTAGACTATCCCCCTATCAGATTGTCGTGTTTCGGTATCATTTCGGTGTCAGTTCGCCAGTTCTCCCCGGTGTCGTTCCTCCCCTGAATCTCACAGCGGCGTATCGCTCCCTTTGGTACGCTCGTTTCGGTCAGGGTTCCTCCACATCCCTGCCAAAAGTCATGGCGCTACATCGCCGGGGAAGCATATCCCACACAGGCTGGTCATTCGATTGGAATAATCCATCGATGAACTACCTGTATCATAGAACATTTTTGTGCCCTGTGCCGTATGTCCACAAAGTAGGAATTAGGGGTAAAAATCAGAAATTTCCACGATTGCGGAAAGTGTGATATAATCCAGATAAGCGGCAGCAATGAAACCATTGGAAAGGAGCGTGCGCCCATGAAAGGAGCAACAAGCATACAGGAACGCCTTTGGGAACTCCGCAAGGACAAAGGCTTAAATCTGGAAGAACTATCAAAGCTGACAGGCATTTCCAAATCAGCTCTTGGAAGTTATGAAAAAGAGGATTTTAAGGAAATCAATCATGGCAACCTTATCACGCTGGCAGACTTCTATGGGGTCTCTGTTGATTATCTACTGTGCCGGATAGAGAACAGGGAGCAGATCAACACACCATTGACGGAGTTGCATTTGAATGATGAGATGGTGGCACTGCTGAAAAGCGGTCGGATTAACAACCGTCTGCTCTGTGAGCTTGCTACACATAAAGATTTTATCAAGTTTCTTGCAGACATTGAGATTTATGTGGACGGGATTGCTACCATGCAGATTCAAAACCTCAATGCACTTGTCGATACCGTCCGGCATGAAATCATTGAACGGTATCGCCCAGGCGAAGATGACCCGCATTTGAAAGTGCTGCAAGCCGCCCATATCAGTGATGATGAGTATTTCAGTCACATGGTTCTGGATGACCTCAACCTGATTATCCGGGATATTCGGGAAGCCCACAAAAAGGACAGTGAGAGTGCGCCCCAGACCACCGTTGCCGATGAATTGAAAGAAAATCTCGAAGCAGTCGAAAATTTCAAGGGCAGCCGGGATGAAAAGCTGGTTGTCCTTTACTGCAAGCAGCTCGGTATCAACTATAAAAATCTGTCAGACGAAGAATTTCGCTGGCTGATTCGGATTCTCAAAAAATCAAAGAAAATGGGAACGCCTATCAGCCAGAGGAAAAAACGGTAAAAAAACCGCTGTTGCATGGTTGGGGTGCCTTCCATGTAGCAGCGGTTCTTGCTGTGGTTATTATTTCATTCGTTTTCTTAATATCCGGCGATAATTTGTTTCTCCCTTTGGTGCGTCCTGTATAATTTCCAACACACCATCTTCAAGCATTTTATCAATGCGATTAGAAATCCATACATCACTAATTCCAAGTTGATATTTTCCTAAAACATTACCTATAACAATAGCCATTTTGAATTGCTCTGGCTGTTCCGCAATTTCACGAAGAATGAAACTATCATATATATCTTCTGAAACACTTTGCAATTTACCATTTAGCATTGCACGCAAAGGTGCATTTTCATTTTGAAGTTGATTCCATTTCATAGCACAAGCTGAAAGAAATACAGGCTTAGCTTTTTCTTGTAGAGTTATATATTTTCCCCATTCGCCAGGAGAAACCTCACCCCATGCTATTTTGGATGTCATAGTATTTTCTTTTCCATATTCCCAGGCAGGTAACTTAACCAAATAAATTGTTGTCTGACAGTTTAATGGTCGAAGTTGTTTCATAAGCCAGTACATACCGCAAAGTTCATCCGGATTATAGCTATACCAAATACGAACTTCTTCTCCAGCTACATATCGTTCAATAACCGAAGACAATGTAATATAATTATAATTAACAATACTTCTGATTAGTTACTATTAAATTTAATCTGTTGGTTCTTTTTGGTAGCGAAGAAGTCTTGTTTCCAATGTTCCAGTGTGGAGTTCGAAAAGATGATTATCATAGTCATAAAAATATATTGAATTCCCCTCTCCTATAACCCTTTTTCTCCCAGCTTTTATCTCTAAACCAAGGTTTTCTATTCTCTTAAGGTACATTTCATAATCCGATTCATCTATTTTAAATGCTATATGATTATAGCTTTTTTCCATTTCCTCTCCTTCCATAACTGCAATCCAAAGGTCGTTTATCAAGAAAAATTTTTCTTTGGATATAGAAAACTTTTTGTCTTCGCTTGAATAAATTTCTTTGGCTTCAAAAATTTCTTTAAAAAATTTTGTGGCTTTATCTAGGTCTTTGACAATAAAAGTAATATGACTAATTCCATATATCAACTTTCCCACCCCCAAAATATAAATAGTCTCTACTTCACATAATTCTACTGTTGTTCACTAACTTATTTTCTATTATATCTCAAAATCAAAAGATTTACCTCTGATTTAATGTTATGAGTTTTACTCAATTCTTATTGTGTCAAACTCATTTTTTTGTAATATGTAACTATTTTTTACCCTAATTTTCTGTATTTTTTCTTCAACCTGATAGTCTAAATCCTCTACAAACCAGACAGACAGCATTTTCTTGAGAACATTTTTCCGCTGTTCGCCAATTCCATTATCAGAAATATCTCCCACACTAAGAGCCATATCAAAACAATAAACATCACTGCTCTTGCCTCCCAATGGAATAGCATTCTCCCAAGCAATATGTTCTTGTTCCTGTGCTTGAATTTGTGCTTCTTTCATTTCATCTGAAGATGGAACACTCCCATCTTCGTGCCTCATAAAGACCGAAACTGCACTTCCTCTATACTTTCCCTTACCGTAAGTTTGGGCAATTTTCAAACTTCCACAGGCACTTTCACCAAATACAATTTCAATCATCTTATATACCTCCGATTTAATTACTCCCGTATGAATAAATTATATCATGCAAAACAATTTCTTCTGCCCGGTTGTGAATGTTATTACAACGCTGCACCCATTCCATTTGTTGAGTTCGCTTCAATTCCTCTGTCACGCCCTCGGTGGCTTTCATCTGCTCCATGATAGTGTCTAACCGTTCCTGTGCCTGTTCGTTCAGGTCTGCAAGATATGTCCACAATTCTCCGGTCAGTATCAATGTATTCAATCTGGCTGGGTGGACTTCCCTTAAATATTCCCGGTGCATCCGTCCGTACTTTCCGATAGGGCGGTGTTCCTCCGGCAGTTTCAAGTCCGGGATGTAGTAATCTCCGACAAGGATATAATCAATTCCGTTTTCCGTTATTCTTGGTTTCAATTCTCTCATGTTCCTTACCTCCTGTGGAAGCAGGCTCGTCTGGTACTAACTCAATCACATCGGTAATCTCACAATTCAGCGTTTCGCAGATACGGGCTAATGTATCCATGCTGATGTGCTTTCCCTCTTTGCTCATGTTGGCAATCATATTTGTTGTCATACCAGCAGCAAGCCTTAAATCCTCTTTCCTCATATCACGCTCTAACAGTGTGTGCCAGAGTGGTTTATAGCTGATGTGCATATTGTTTTCCTGCCTTTCTATCCATACCACCGGGGCGGCTGCCCCGGCAGGAACTTTTCTCTTATTATAGCACCAATCTTGTGAAATCAAAATTTATTCTTGTATCCTGCCGCTGATACCGTCTGGATTGGTTTTCCTTTCTTTTTTGTTCCCTTTAATTAGCCATGAACTGCTTGACCCCTTGTGATTTTGCTTATGTACGATAAAGAAGTAATAGAAGTGTAAAAAATTTTGCCGTTCCTATCCGGCACTTGGCCATTGTGTCGGATAGGTCGGGCGTTAGGCTTCGGGCAAGTCAATCTTGCCGACAAAGCTGTAATAAATCTCAATGTCCTGCCTGCGGGTGCCGTTCTCGTCATAGCTGCACTCATGCACGACGATTTTTTCAATCATTTCCCGCAAGAGGGTGGGGGTAAGTTCCTCAAAGGCAAGGTGCTTTCGGACAATACCCATAAACTTTTCCGCGTTGACGGTGGCGGCCTGCGACTTGTCCAGTTCGGCCTGCAAAGCGGCGGCGCGGTCTTTCAGTTCCCGCTGTTCCTGCTCATAGTCTGCCGACATTTCCATGAAACGCTCGTCGCTGATTTTGCTGTTCACATTGTCCTCATACAGCCGCTTGATAATGCGGCTCACTTCGGCAATGCGCTCCTGCGCCTGTTCAAGCTGCCTGGTGGCTGCGGCGGTCTTTCTCTTGCCGCCGATCTCGTTCTGCTGGATAAGCAGCTTCACAAAGCGGCTCTCATGCTTGGCGGCATACTCGGTCACTTGCCGGAGATTGGAAAGGACACCGGCGGTCAACAGGTCGGTGCGGATAAAGTGCGCCGTACAGTCGCGGGTGCGCTTCTTGTAGCTGCCGCAGATGTAACAATCCTGCTTGCGGGTCTTGTTCTGATACCGCTGCTGGTACATCACATGGCCGCAGTCGGCGCAGAACAGCATACCAGAGAACAGCCCCACTTCATCATAGCGGTTCGGGCGTTTGCGCTGCTTGCGTAACTCCTGCACGCGCTCCCATGTTTCCGTGTCGATAATCGGCTCATGGTGGTCGGGGAAAATGGCCTGCTTCTCCACGGGGTTCTCTACACTGTGTTTGACCTTGTAAGAGGGCTTTTCCGTCTTGAAGTTTACCAGACAGCCGGTGTACTCCCGGTTTTCGAGGATATGAACAACGGTGTTCGTCGCCCATTTGCACTCATAGCCGGGGTGGTAGCGGCGGGTGCTGCCCGTCCTGCGGTATTCCAGCGTCCCCGGCGTGGGGATTTGCTGCTCCGTAAGCATACGGGCAATCTTGGTCGGGCCATTCCCGGCAAGGCAAAGCTGGTATATCTGCTGGACAACCGGCGCGGTTTCCTCGTCAACGATATAGTTCTCGTCCTCGTCCATGAGATAGCCATAGACCGGCTTGCTGGTAACGGGCTTGCCGCTCATGCCTTTTGCTCGTTTTACTGCCTTGATTTTCTTGCTCGTATCTCTCACCAGCCATTCGTTGAACAGATTTCGCAGAGGGGTAAAATCATTGTCCATGCCGCCGTTTGCGCTGTCCACATTGTCGTTGACAGCGATAAAACGCACGCCCTTTTGGGGGAACAGCATTTCCGTGTAAAACCCTACCTGCAAGTAGTTTCGCCCTAACCGGCTCATGTCCTTGACGATAACCGTACCCACTTTCCCGGCTTCAATGTCTGCAAGCATGGCTTGAAAACCGGGCCTTTGAAAGTTCGCGCCGGAATAGCCGTCGTCGGTGTACCAGCGCAGGTTGGTAAAGCCATTTTGTTTTGCAAAGGTTTCGAGTATCCGTTTTTGGTTCGATATGGAATTACTCTCGCCTTGCAATTCGTCCTCATGGGACAATCTCGGATAAAGGGCGGTAATGAGGTTTTGGGTGGCTTGTCTTAACATAAAATCCTCCGTTTCCGACAGCCAGCCCCACTATTCCGTGGTTTCATTGTACCACGGAATAGGGCTGGTTGTATAGCGGCAAAAGTGTCAAATCTGCTTCTTTACAGCTTATCAAATCGCCGGTTTTTGTGTAGCGTCTTGTTGTGCCGGTTTCAGTAGAAAAGTTCATCTTCCTGTGATATACTCATATCAGCTTCAAAATCCAAACATAAGGGAGAGGTACTCTTGGATAACAACAACAATAAGCGGGAAAAAATAATCATATTCATTTTGGGGGCTGTTCTAATCATCGCCGTCTTGTCCATAATCGCCATATTCAGCAGTGCAATCATGCGTCTGCTCGGCTTTGAGTATGAGAGTGTCGGCGGCTTTATCCTGTATTTCATAATCGCGTCGATTGTTTCATATCCCATGAATTTAGTCGCAGGCGCATTTCCAAAAGCATTGCTTAACCTTGACAGAATAACAAGGGAAATGGCCGTCTGTATGTATGTGCTGTTAGATACTATCACTACATTTTTCGGCTTTTATATCGTCGATTATTTCATGCCCTCTGTATCTGCAAATACGATTTCGCTGATTGTTTTGGCTCTGGTGTTTGCACTCTTTGGGATTAGTGATGTAAAGAAAAAAGAGTCCTGATTTCAGCTTTTCCAGTTCCAGCGGCCACGCTCCCCGGCATGGCCGCTTTTTCCATTCCCCGGTTCACGCCGGATAGGTCGGCTCCTGTGTAGCAGCGGCTTCCGCTTCCAGTACCCGCGCCATTTTGTCGGCGGCGGTGGTCGTGGTGTCTTTCTTGAAATAGCCGGACACGACAAGGACGGAATTGCCCATGCGGATTTCCGTCACGCAGTCGGGGCGGCGGGCGGTGCGGGTGTCGTGCTGCTTGTTATCTGCCATAGGCAATACTCCTTTCAGTCGGTAATCAGTTTCTTCATGCTCTCCATTTTCCGCTGCGCGGTTTCCTGCCGGAAGTTGTCGCCGGTAAAGCGTACCGGGACGCACATGGAAAGCAGGCGGTCATAAATCCGGGAATGGGCGGTGTCCTCCGGGTTGTGCAGGTCGTCCAGCGTGAGGTTGGTCGTGACGATCAGCGGCTTGCCGCTGCGGTAACGGCTGTCAATCACATTGAACACCTGTTCCAGCCCGTATTCCGTTCCGCGCTCCATGCCGAAGTCGTCAAGGATAAGCAGCGGATAGCGGCAAAGGCGGGAAATGTACTCGTTGCGCCCCTCAAAGCTGGCGGCAAGGTCATTGAGGATAAGGGCAAAGTTCGTCATGTGAACGGGGATTTCTTTCTCCATGAGGGCGTTTGCGATACAGCCCGCAAGGTAGCTTTTCCCGGTTCCCACGCCGCCCCAGAACAGGCAGCCGATATTGTCGGTTCGCATATCCTCCCAATGCTCCACATATCGGCGGGCAATCCCGGCCTGCGGGTTCCTGCCGTTGTCGTTCTCAAAAGTCCAGTCCCGCATGGTGGGGTCGGTAAAGCCCCGGCGTTTCAGTTCTTCCACGGTGTCAAGGTGCCTACGCCGTTTCTCGGCGGCCTCCCGTTCCTCGCGGGCGGCTCTCTGGCAGTCGCACTCTGCCGGGTGGCGGTCACGGCCAAAGATAGCGGCCTTATCCGGCGCAAAGTAGGCTTCTTTCGGCTTGCGGCATTTGCCGCAGTAGAGTAAACCGTCCTCGCCGGTGTAGTCCTCCGGCTCCGGGGCGGTGGCCGTCATATTCTCCAAAACAGCGTTGATTTCGTTCTTCATAAACTCTCGCCCTCCTTGCATGAGTAGTCTGGTATGCCCTTTTTCGGGGCTTTCTTGGCTGCGTCCTCCTGCGCCCATTTGTAGATTGTGGCGGCATGGCTGCGGTATCGCTTGCCGCTGGACGCGATATGGCAGGATAGCCGGTCAATGTAGTAGTTCCATTTGTCGGGCAGGTCTGCTTTCAGCCCGTCCAGTTCTGATTGCGAAAGAAAGACATTTTCATACCGTCCATAGGCGGCGCGGGCGGTCTGTCCCGTATCTAACTCTCGCTCTCTCTCTTTTTCTATCTCTATCTCTTTCTCTATCTCTATCTCTGGTGGACAAATGTCCGCTTGATATGGTGGACAAATGTCCGCCCCGGCTTTTGGCAAGGCTTTCTGCTCCTGCAAAGCCAGCCTTGCCCGCCGTTTCCGCTCCCCCTCGGTAGAGGATTGGCCGATAAGCAGTTCAATGTTGCTCATATACAGCGCGCCGTTCTGTAACGGCTCCACAAGCCCCAGCTTCATAAAAATCTGCAAGGCTCGTTCTACGGTGCCGACTTGCTGGCGGGTAATGGTGGCAATCATCTGCGCGGTGTAGGGGATATTTTCATCAAGCTGCAACTTCCCGCCGTTTTTCAGCGATTTCAAGTACAATTTCAAGAGAATGTTGGAATAGAGGATGCCGTCCTGCATACTTTCCAGCAGCACGATAGCGTCCTCGTCAAAGTAATTCTCTTTCAGCTTGAGGTAGTAGTATTTTCGGTTATCTGACATGGTTCCTCCTTTGGGTGGATTTGGGGCGTTTGTACGCATTTAGAACGCCGTTTCCGGGGGAAAAGGATAAATGTATCGCGCACCCTTTGACACCCATGAAAAAAGCCTTGATTTATGCGGGTTTGAAAGGCTCTAAAGCGTGACATTTATGCCTTTGTTTCCGCTTTCGCTCGGCGGCTTTGATTTTCTTCATGCGCCCGGCGCAGTCGGGGCAGTATTTTCCCCGGTTGGATTTGGGGACAAATGCCGCGCCGCAGACCGCACACCGTTTCCGGCTCCCCCGGTACAAAAGGGCTGCGGCCAGCTCCCCGTCAAGGGGCAGGACAGCCACACGGAACCAGCGGCACATGAGGGAAAGGGAAATGCTCTGGACGCACACGCAAGGCTCCCCGTCGTCTAACAGCAGGCAGTTCCCCCCGTCGTAGTTACAGCACTCATGTACCAGCCGCCGCGCCCGCCGGTGCTGGCGGTAGTCCATGCGGGGCAGCTTATCGCTCATGGCTCTGCTCCTTTCTGCGGCGGGGTTCCTCCCGGCGCAAAATCTGGTCGATATTCCGCTTGACGGTCTGCAACTCCGTGTACCGCTGTTTCTGTTCGTGGTAGGTGTTATACAGGCCGGATTTCTTGGAAACAAGCTGCTCGATCTCGTCCTGCAACGCTTTTCGGGCGGGCAGCTTGGTAATGCCATGCTCCCGGAAGTACCGGGCGGCTGCGTCGGCTATGATAAAGTCGCTCTCATGCGCCTGCCGGTATGCGGCGCGGGCTTTCTCGGATTTCTGCGCTTTCAGCCCGTCGCGGGCGGGCTTGGTCTTGGCGTAAGCAAGTACCTGTTGCTGCAACTCCTTTTTCCCTTGTAGCTTGGTTTCCAGTGCTTTCAGTTCGCCGCTGGTCTGGCGCATTTCCTGATAGGCGGTATCAACGGCGGCTTCTAACTGCTCCGGGGAAGTGAAGCCGTATTCCTGATACACATTCAGCGTCGCGGCCATTTGTTTAAGGTTGTGCATGGTCGCCCAGCGTTCATAGCCCCGGCCTTTGCCCTCGGCTTTCTTCTGCTCAATGTCCACAAGCCGCTGTACATTCGGAGCGGTTTGAGGGGCTTTTGTGGGCTGTATGCCGGTTTTCCCATGCCGCTGGTATTCGGGTATGGCTGCGGCCTTTTCTGCGGCTCTGGCGGCGTTCTGCTCCAAAACGGCAAGGACAGCGGCGCGGTCAAAATCGTCGCCCAGCTTGCGGGCGGTAATGGGCTTTGTCCTGTCCGGCGTGAGGTAACTAAGCCGCCCCCGGCTCTCCTTGACGGTCACGCCCTCCCGCAGCAGCAGAGAGGAAAAGTCCTCGAATGAGGCCGCCGCCGACAGCGCGGCGCGTATGGTCTGCCGCAGCTTTTCCTTGTTCGTTTCAAACTTGGTCTGCCGGGGCGTGATACCGCCTGCAATCATGGGGGCGTTCTGCCTGTCCAGCGCGGCCTGTCCCTTTTTCTGCGCCCAATACTCCCGGTCTGTGACGCGGTTCTTGCTGCCGTTCAAGAGGTCGATTTGGTAAAGCCCCTCCCGGTGGCACATCTCCATGACTTCGGACTTGAAGTAGCGCAAGGCCGCGTCGGTACAGCGGTGCTTGCAACCGGCTTTCGTGTCGGCTGGCCTGTCCATGTAGGGCAGGAACGGCACTTCCTCTATCCGCAGGCTGTTAATGACGATATGCACATGGATGTTGCCGCTGTGGTTATGCCCGTCCGGGTGGGTGCATACAAGGGCTTGGTGGCCGGGAAAATGCTCGGTGCAAAACTTCTCGCCCAATGCCTGCGCCCGGTCTACGGTCAAGCCATTGTCCGGCCCGTCCCGTGGGTCAAAGCTGATGATATAGTGGTGGCTTTTCACATCTTCCCGCTGCTGGTTCTTCCCGTATCGGAGATTTGCCCGCATACACGCAACGGCAAAATCCTCGCCGCCGCAGTTCAGTGTGGACAGCCGGTAGTCCTCGCGGGGGATAAGCCTGCCGGTTTCATCAAGGACAGGCTTCATGGTAAACTCGTCATGCTCAAAAAGCAGGTATTGTTCGGCGGCTCCGTAGTCGGCGTTTTTAGAGTTGATATGCTTGAGTGTTGCCAACCGCGTCACCTACTTTCTGTAAGACTTCATACTTGAGGGCGGCAAGGTCGGCTATGGCGGCGCGTACCTCGCCGGAGAGCGCATTGTAGGGTGCGCCGTACTCGTTCAGATACCGGGCTATCTGGTTGAGGTTGCCGCCGATCCTGCCGTACTCGGCGGCCAGCTTCCCGACAGCGGAGAGCAGTTCGTCATTGACCGCCGACACATGGATAACGGGGCGTATGGTGGTGCGCCGTATCGCCTGCCGGAGAAATTCGGACTGGCTGATACCATAGGGCGCAAGCCGCGCTGTGAAGTCGGCATATTCATCTTCGGACAGCCGGGTTTTCACAACGCGGCTGCGGTGGGGCGTGTTGTATCGCTTCGGCATGGGCTGTAAACCTCCTTTCACTTATCACAAAAAATAGGCTGGTCTGTTAGGTATTTCCGGGACAGTTCCCGCAAAAAAAGCGGCCTGCCGGATGGTAGCTACTCATAAAACAGCATCAACAATCAACTGAAACAGGGTAGCTGCCATACGGATTGCCACAAAAGCGGGTAAGAGGTCAAAGACTTCTTGCCCGCTTTTTCTGTGCCGCGTGGAACGATAGAAAGGCATTTTTGCGCTTTCAAGGGATACGATACTACTTGTTCTGTTTCCGTTCTCTGCAAGTCGCATAAATCAAGGCTTTTCGCCTGCCTAAATGTCCACGCTGGCATGGCAAAATGTTACGCAGTAGACCGCCATTTTTGAGGGTGGGGATATAAACACTCAACTCTTGTGTTTTCAAGTCTGCAAAACCGCGTTGTGTAAGGCGCTCTCGCTCTCTATTGCGTAACACATCATCATAGATTGAGGGCGCAAGCGGTCTATCCGTTTGCGCCCTCTTGATTACCCGACAGCAAAGACGGGCAAAGCCGTCAAGGACGCGAAGCGCGAAGTTTATCCTTGACGGCTTTTTCTGCCTTTGCTACTTGTCATCTGTCAAAGCGGAACTTGGGTAGTGCTTCCATTAAGGACGCTTTGAGATAATCTTGAATATCGTCGTTGATACTCCCTTGAAAGTAGGACAGATATTTGATGTAGCCGGTATAGGTTTGAATGACGGTGTTCACCGCTTCCGGCTCCCCGGCGGTTGCCTTTACAATCGTTTCATAGGGCAGCAAATTGTATTTCCTATTCTTCATCTTCTAACGCCTCCAGTTCTTTTCGTATGAAGCGCAATGACCTTTTTCGTCTACGAAAGATTGTGCTTCTGCAAACTCCGAATAGCCTTCCGATTTCCGTATCGCTGTAACCGAGGTAGTACCGCAAAAACAGCACTTCACGCCGCTTTTCCGGCAGACGCAAAAGCGCGGCCGCTAACTGCTCGCTTTCTACAATGACCGTTTCCCCACGAACGGTAAAAGTGGTAGGCATATCGTATTTCACAAAATACTCGTCTGTTGTGGCAATCGGCTCAAAATCAAACTCCCGAAGATAGTCGAGTGATACCTCAAACTGTTGCTTCCGCCGTATTTTCTTGTAAATACCCAGCGCCGCATGGTAAAGGACAATCTTGCAAAAGGCGTTGAAAGTGCGCTCGATATGTTCCCGATACTGCTCACTATTCATCATTTTTCTCACCCCCTTTCTTCCCAAGCAGGGGGCAAAATACCAAACGCCCACGCAGCATAAAACCGCATGGGCGTTTGGTACAGGAACTATAAGAGATAACTATATGACTTGTGTGTTCATACTCATAGGCGCAAAATCCCATGCAAGCGCAAGGGCTTTTTTTGACCGCAGGTTATGAGAAGAAAGATAATGAAATACAGACATATTGACACATCCCCAATACTGCTAAACGATAAACTTCTCTATGGCAGCAACGATTTTCTTGATTTCTGTATTGGTGGTGTTGATACATAAATCGTAGTTTGCTTTATTGCCCCAATCTTGTTCTGTATAAAATTGGTAGTAACGTGCTCTTTTCTTATCAATAGATATAATTTTTTGCTGCAATTCTTTATCCGTCATCGCCGCTGCGTCGGCTCCCTTTTCCCTGCAACGGGCAATTTTAGAACTTATATCCGCATATACAAACAAGCGAAAAGGGTTCAAATCTTGCAAAACATAGTCTGCACATCGTCCTACAATGATACAATCCGATTTCTCTGCCATTTCGCGGATTATTTCGCTTTCCTGCTTATAAATGGACAGACGATTTTCCAATGTATAGTTGGTAGGAATACCAAAAGTGCGAGCAGTTGTTATTGGTAACAGCGGCAGGGGCCTGCTTTCCTCCACTTGCAACACATAACTTTCCGCTAATTGAGTTCGTTTCATCAATTCATCAATAATCTCTCGGTCGTAATAGGCAATATTCAGTCTTTCGGCTAAACGCCTGCCAACTTCTCTTCCACCGCTTCCAAATTCACGGCCTATGGTAATGATCCGCTTCATATCATGTCCCTCCTTAAAATCCAACTTTCTGATTTTCTTTCTTGCGCTTTATGAAAACAATCAAAACAACTGCTATAATCGCCGTCATGATTTCACTGATAGAATGGCAAAGCCATACGGCTTCGCTGCCAAAAATCAGCGGAAGAACGGCAACCAAAATTGGCGGCCATATGACGCTACGGCATAGAGATACCGTAAGGGCGTTACTTGTGCGCCCATTTGCCTGCCAATAAGAAATCATTAAAATATTAAATCCTGCAAGGAAGAAACCGGAAAAGTAAGGTAGGCTTTTACTTTCCATAAAGTTGATTAGTTCAATATCTCCCGGATTGAAAATCGTGAAAAAGCCGCGAGAGAAGAACACGATCAAGACATAGCACAAAACGCCTATTGCTAAAAATGCTTTAATGGAAAAGCCAAGTAGAGATTTGCTCCGTTTTTCTTCCCCTGTCCCCATAAAATAACTAAATACGGGTTGCAAGCCCTGCGCCATACCAAGAAACAGTGTCAAAATAATCAACATTAAGTAGCCGATGACAAGGTAGGCTGCAAGTCCGATTTCCCCAAAGCCATAATGCACAATGGCAAAGTTATATACAAAGGTAATAATGCCAATAGTAAACTCCATGATAAAGGACGGGAAGCCAAGTACATAGACCGAGCAAATGCTCCGCCACTTCAGTTTGAATTTCGTTAAGTACAAATCCCCGCGCTTGAATATGAAATGGGGCAGCATAATTAAAACGCTGAAAATGGGGCCAAGTGCGGTAGCCAATGCTGCACCGGCAATCCCCATGTTCAATGGGTACATAAACACATAGTCCAAGACAATATTTGATACAGAGCCAAACATGAGGGCAAACATGGCAAGTTTTGGACGGTTATCATTACGCACCAGACCGCTTAACAAGAAACTGAAAAGCAGGAATGGGGAAAAGGTAATGATGTACCACATATAACTGATTGCTTCATCATGGATAACCGGAGTTGAGCCTAAAAGTTCAGCAAGCGGGTGAATAAAAATATTTCCCAATACGCTAATCAACAGCCCCATAACAGCCGTACATAGGGCGGCAAGGCTAAAAATGTGGCGTGCTTTTTCTTTCTCACCTTGACCGAGATGTGAGGAAATCAAAACGCCCGCGCCTGTGGCAACTGCCATAGACAATGCAATTAGTATCTCGACAAGCGGAACAGAAACGGCAGCGGCGGCCATAGCGTCGCGGCCAAGTCGATTGCCAATGAATACACCGTCAACAATCATATAGACCGAGTTAAACAGCAACCCTATCATTTGCGGTACGGCATATTTGGCAAATAAAGTGTGTGATTTGCCTTCATACATGATAATCAATCCTCCTAACAAATAAAAAAAGGCCAGCGTTTGTGTAACGCTGGCCTACTACACAATAAAATGAAACCCCGGCGGGCTGATTTTATTTACAGTCTATTTAATTTTTCCTTTTCTTTTACAAGTCCTATCGCCTCTTTTCCTGTTATGTGGTCGATTGTCATTTCCAACATACAAAGAGGCTTCCACCCACGGTTTATGGCATGATCGCGGCTTGCGGCAGTATCTTCCGGCGCATATTTGATTGCCAATTTTTCTATCGCTGCTCTCTTTTCGAGATCACCTTCGATTATCCGTATTTGTCCAAAAGCAATTACACTTCTAAAATAAGTTGTGTACTCCTCCGGCACAACTAAATCTTTATCAATCACACAAAACGACGCTTTTTCAGTTCTTTGAATAGCGTCTATTTTATGACCGCTTTTTGCGCTGTGAAAATAGATTTTCCCGTCGTCATACACATAACTGATTGGAACGGCGTAGGGATAATCGTTGTCGCCCAAAAGGGCAAGCACACCAGATGTCCCCTTATGCAGAATATCCGCAATCTCTTGCCGCGATAGTTCCTGTTTTTTTTGCCTCATTTCTCGAAATATCATATTGACCTCCACAAAAAAATAGACGTTTTTTTTTACTCCTTCCATGGCCGACTGGAGTAAGAATAAGCGTTTCTCGGCAGAAACATATTTTTATTTAGAATATCACAAATTGCATGGTAAGTCAATATCATTTTCCGGATTTTCATTTTTATATAGTGAGGGGGAAAGTGCAACAAAAGCTGCCTTTCAAACGGGATATTGAGTGAGAGAAAGTAAAGGGTTTGGGATTTTCCCAACAAGCCAAAATCGCAAATGGGTACTCATTTGCTGTGCTTGCTCCCTACTCAAAACAAAGGAAAGGACGGGAAAGGAATGGAAAAGAAGCGAACAATCAAAGACGGGCAAATCGTTGTAAAAAATCCACTCTATCAAGAGTTGCCCACACACGAAGTTACAATTCAATCCGGCAGGACGTTCTATCGTTTTACGGGAAGCTACGACGGAAGCCGAAGCCTACCCCATAAAGTTTTACGGCTTATGGGGCACTCCCCTATTGATGAAAAAGACGAGGAGCGTTAAAATGAGTATAAGCAATCCTGTAATGGCAGACTGCCCGCCGATGAAAGGAGCAGAAACGATGTTAAGGCAGTCTGGCAAGATTACCGCCCTCTATTGCCGCCTATCCCGCGACGATGAACTAACGGGCGACAGCAACAGCATTGTAAATCAAAAGGCGATTTTAAGTAAGTACGCAAAGGAAAATCATTTTTCAAATCCATTGTTTTTCGTGGACGATGGATATTCCGGGACAAACTTCAACCGTCCAAGTTGGAGCGAACTTTTGGAAAAAATCGAAAACGGCGAAGTGTCCACCTTGATCGTCAAGGATATGTCGCGGCTTGGGCGTGATTATCTGAAAGTGGGATTTTATACCGAAGTCCTGTTCGTGGAAAAGGGCGTGCGTTTTATAGCTATTAACAACGGCATAGACAGCGCAAACCAGCAGGACAGCGACTTTACCCCCTTTCTCAATATCATCAACGAGTGGTATGCGAAAGACACCAGCAAGAAGATACGCGCGGTGATGAAGTCAAAAGGCGAAGCGGGGGAACACCTCTGCACCAACCCGCCATACGGCTACAGGAAAGACCCGGAAAACAAAAAGCGGTGGATTATCGACCCCGAAGCTGCCGAAGTTGTCAAGCGGATATTCGCCCTTTGTCTGGACGGTTACGGGCCGTCGCAGATTGCCCGTATTCTGAAAGATGATAAAGTCATAACGCCGACAATCCATTTTCAGCAGACAGGCAGGGCGACAAGGAACGCGCCGCCGGATAATCCCTTTAACTGGACGGGCGATACAATAGCCGACATTTTGGAGCGTCCGGAATATCAAGGGCATACAGTAAACTTCAAAACCTACAAGCAGTCCTACAAGAGCAAAAAGACCTGCAATAATCCCGAAGAAAAATGGCTTGTGTTTGAAAATACCCACGAAGCAATCATTGACGCTGACACATGGGCGCGGGTGCAGGAATTGCGGAAGAACAAACGCCGCCCGACGAGGACAGGAAAGACAAATATGTTTTCCGGCATTGTGCGCTGCGCCGATTGCGGTGAAAAGCTGTATTACTGCACAAGCAGGAACTTTGAAGCAAGGCAAGACCACTTTGTCTGCTCTACTTCAAGGCTCAAAGGGAAAGAGGTTTGCGCGACGCATTTTATCCGCGCCGTTGTCTTGGAACGGGGCGTACTCGCCCACATGAGAATGACGATTGCCTGTGTTGCGAACCATGAAGAACAATTCCGCAAGGCTATGGGTGCGAAGCAGAAAGCCGAAGCAAAAAGAGAACTCGCGGCGAAGCGTCGGCAACTGACGCAGGCAGAACGACGGATAGAAGAACTTGACCGACTATTCAAGCGTATTTATGAGGACAACGTAGGCGGAAAACTATCTGACAGCAGATTTCAAATGCTCTCTGACGACTACGAGCAGGAGCAGAAAGAACTGCGGGAAAAGCTGTTGCGGTTGAATGAAGAAATTACAGAACAAGAGGAACAGGCAGAGAATATCGACAGGTTTATCTGCAAGGTGCGGAAGTATCTCGACTTGAACGAGCTGACACCCACTATCCTAAACGACATGGTAAAGGCGGTATATGTTCACGCGCCGGACAAGTCGAAGGGTTATCGGGAACAACAGATTGACATTTCCTATGACCTTGTAGGAATACTCCCCGCGTCTTTACTGATTGACCTGCAAAACGGAGAAACGGCATAGCCGAAGCTACGCCGTTTCCTGAAAACATTCTTATGCTGTTTTATGCGTGCCGCCCCGACGGAAATATTTTTGCGGCGCAAGCCGCCATAGCAGGGTTTGGGGAAGGCACTCCCCAACAAGTTTCCCGCGAGGGGCAAAACCGCAGAATTGCGGATTTTGGCACCGTGGTAGAAACTTGCTCTCCGTGACTGCAAACTTTCCCTCACTTCCGTCCGCCACTTTTTCGGAAAATCGCAACCACAAAAGTTTGTTTCTCCTTTCCTGCTACTACTAATCCTGCAAAGGGCATTCCTGCCCGCTTTCGCTAAAATGACACCTGACGCAGTGGTTTCTACCCGGTGCTGGCAAAAATCTTGCCCTTTGCTCTCCACCACGGGTAAAACATCCAAAATGCCAAACACCAATGCAGCCCCCCTCACTTACTACTACAACCGGCAGGGGTCAAAATGGCCGGGAGCAGAGCCGGACGACAAAAAAGCAGTAAATCTTTTACAAGACTTACTGCTTTCACTGGCCGCGCTGGTGGCGGCTGGTATTCGGTTTTTATGGCTTGTCCGGCGGATCGTCGAGCCGGAACTTGAATTGACAGTCCATTAACCGCTGCTTTACATAGTCCTCCACCTCGGCGTTGACCTGCCCGTTCACTTTTGAGAAATAGCGGATATATCCGGCGTAGTGGAGCAGGACAGCGTTTACGGCTTCCGGGTCACACTCACGGGCTTTGAGGATTGTTTCGTAGGGGAGAAGTCTACTCATACCGGCTCACCCCCATTTCTTCGCGTAGCCGCTGCAAGGCAAGCTGGATATGCCGCCCCGCTGTGCTGCGTGACCGGCCAATACACGCGCCGATCACGCGCTGCGGCTGGCGAAGAAAGTAATAGCGCAGGATTTCTTCCTGTGTCTGCTCCGGCAAAACAGAGATCGCGTCGGCAAGGGCGGCGTTGCTCAATAGGACGGTCTGCCCGCAGACGGTAAAGGGGTGTTCTTCGTCCGGCTCCGGCTCGGCAAACTGGACAAACTTCTCATTCGTCAGATAGTCAAGGGAAATTTCCCGTTCCCATTTCTGCCGCAGCCGTATGATTTTCCCGATAGCGGCATACCGAATAACGGCTTTACAAAAGGCGTTGTGCTTGTACTGGATATACTCTTGATAGGCTTCAATCTCGGTCATGGAAATTCCCCCTCTCTGAATAATAGCGTGGGGCGGCAGCACCCCTTGCTGTCGCCCCTTGTCTGCCTACCAGCAAAGGCGGGCGGGGCTGTCAACGGCGGCGCGTATGCGCCGTTCATCTTGACCGTTGACTGGCTCGGCTGGCTTTGCTAATCAAACTTTTTCTAAATCAAATCTTTCTTCACAAAAATCTTTTTTGAAATCACAAACGATACAAGCCATATAAAAATCCCACAACCACACAAAATAGCTGCTGCTATTGCTGAATTTGATTGCATAAGTGAAGCTAATTTTGAGGGAAAGCTAATTCGTTTTGTTATGTCTATAATAACAGGGGAAAGAAATAGCAAAAAACACACAAACTTTGTCTTTTCATACCCAAACTTATATTGTATCGGAAGAAAAATTCCCATTCCAAACGCTTGAATTAGAAAGACCAACGCAGCAGCTTGAGCAAAGTTATCGAGTTTAAGTTCTGGAATAAATTGCATTTCAACCAAATACGCGATACAGCAGACCGTATAAATAATAAAGTACAGTGTATATTTTGAAATAACCACTTTCCCTTTTGTATAGGGAGTTGAAGAAAGTAGAGCAGTTGCTCTCGGATATTGATTTTCTTTTTCTGATATAGCTAAATTAAATGCGACTGAAGAAATCAAAACCGCCATTAGCAGACTAATCATACCGCCCATTTGAGGCTGCCGCCATGCAAGTAATAATGGCAAACCGATTGCTATTGCAACTACTCCCAAAGAGTAGCCTTTGACTATCATTAAATCTTTCTTTATCAGGGGTATCAACATCTTATTCACCTTCCTTTACATACGCCAGCATTATATCCTCTATCGAAGCCCTTTCAAGAAGTACGTCGGGATAAAGAGATTTGATTTTCGACGCATTATCTGAAATTCCTGTAAATCCATATTTGCTTTTTTCCAAGTGAAGCATAAGCGATTTTATATCCGGGGAAAGATACTTGACATCACCTTTAACAACTCTAAATTTATCAAGCAAGAAATCCTTTTCTTCTTCAAAAAGAATTTTTCCTGCATTTATCATTATCAACATATCTGCTGATTTATCCAAATCGGTTGTATTATGAGTAGAATAAAAAACAGCTCTACCGCCTGGCTCTATATAGGATTTCAATATGTTAATAAACTGTTCTCTCATTAACGGATCAAGTCCACTGGTCGGCTCGTCCATAATGAGTAATTCCGCATTATGTGATAACGCTAACGCCAAAGCGTACTTCATCTTCATTCCCTTAGACAATGTTCCGATTGTCTGCTCCTGTTGCAAAGAAAATCTTTCCAAATATTGTGTGTAGGTGTGATTGTCCCATTCTGAATAGGCAGGAGCAAGTAAAGCTGTCATGTCCTTGATTGTCAATTCGTCATAAAAACAACCACTGTCAAACACAACACCTATTTTATCTTTGAATGTCTTTTCATCTGTTGAAATGTCTTTGCCACGAAACTTGATTATCCCGCCATCTCTATGGACTAAATTCAAAAGTGCATTGATAGTAGTTGTTTTACCTGCACCATTCACACCGATAAATCCGGTTATACAATCCTCATAGATTGAAAAACTGACATTTTTCAACTCAAAATTTTTATATGTTTTTTTCAATCCGGATACTTCTAAAATCGCAGCCATATCCTATACCTCCTCGTAAAGAATATCCATCATAGCATTGAGTTCATCTTTGCTAATATTTAATGATTTTGCAGTCTGTATCATATCCTGCATTTTCTGTTCTACAAGTCTACGTTTAGTATCTCTTAGTAATTCAGCATTACTTGCAGATACAAACGTTCCAATACCAACTTGACTTACGACAAATCCCTCTTGTTCTAATTCTTCATATACTCGTCGTATCGTAAGCACACTAACGTGCAAATCATTTGCAAAAGAACGAATTGACGGTAACGGGTCACCCTCAACTAATTCATTTTTCAAAATAGCGTCCTTTATCTGGTCTTTGATTTGTTGATACAAAGGGGTGTCAGAAGTGTTTGAAATAATTATTTTCAAAAACCTGTTTCCTCCTTATTTAAGTGTGATGTTTCTACATACACACTATACACTAAATACACTTATTTGTCAATCAATTTGAAAGCAAAAACAAAGCGCAGGACAAGTTATGATGTCCTACGTTTTACGGAATAGTGGGCTGTCGTCTATCAAATTCTTGTGTGCTACTTTATCGCACATGAGCATTGGAGGCTGGATTATCTCCCCCATATCCTTCCATGAGGTTGATAACGCCCCACACGCCGACACCGGCACCGATGGCAGTCACGACAGTAGACAGAGAAGAAACAGCAGTAGTAAAGAATTCCATAGGAACCTCCTTGTAATGTAAAAAATAGATTGGTAGAAACAAAAAAGGCCCACACCGTTTGAAAGAGTTCGCTGCAAACGGTGTGGGCGGTTAAGCCGCAGAAATCGAGTCGGCTTCTCCCAGGTCATAGACCTCAAATTCATCTTCCGGCTTTACCTTCAGCCGGTGGGCTAAGTACCCCTTCACATCCAGGGTGTACTTCGGGTTGGCATCGGCGGTGTACCGATACATCGGGTGGCGGGTCAGGTCATACTTGCGGGAATAGAACGGCCGGACGCCCTGTACCTGCAAAATGCAGCGGCTGGAGGGCATAACTGCCAGTTCATCCACGCTTTTTAATTCCTTTCCCAATTTTTGATAGTTTAGGCCATAGCTGCGGGAAGTGCCCCGCGTGTCGCTGGTGTTATAGGTGTCGATAGTTTCCTTTCCAAGCATAGTGGCCACCATCTTTAGGCTGCTTTCCTCTTTTCCGCCAAGAAACAGCAGTGATGAGCAGCAGCCCGCAATGGTTTCTGCGTTGTCCCGGTACATCCCTTTAAGCTGGCTGTATGTCTGGAGGACGATATGTGCCGAGATATTCCGGGAGCGGATAACGCTGACCAAATGCTCCCAATTCGGGATCTTCTGGTTGGCAAACTCGTCAAACAGGCAGGTCACATGAACAGGCAGCCGCCCGTGATAGACGGTCAGCGCACGGTTGCATAGGACGTTGAACATCTGAGAGTACATCATCGCTGAGATGAAATTGAACGTGGGGTCGCTGTCGGACACCACCGCAAACAGGGCGATTTTTTCCTCCCCTAGCTTTTCCAGTTCCAATTCATCGTACTCCATCATTTCCCGCACTGCCTGAATGTCAAATGGAGCCAGCCTTGCGCCGCAGGAAATTAAGATCGACTTTAGAGTTTTGCCAGCAGCCATCTTAAATTTCTTATATTGGCGCACTGCGAAATGATTTGCGTCGCGCTGCTCCAACTGTTCAAACAGCAGATCCACCGCAGACTTAAAGTTCTCATCATCCTCCCGGCATTCGCAGGCATTGAGCATATCCAGCAGGGTGGTCATGTTCTTTTCTTCTTCCGGCGCTTCATAGTAGATGTAGGCGATTAGCGCCTGATACAACAGGGCCTCGGCCTTGCTCCAGAAATCGTCCCCACCCTTGCTTTCCTTACTCTGTGTGTTCTCCATGATAACCGTCACCAATGAGAGGATGTCGGTTTCACTGTGGAGATAGTGGAAGGGATTATAGTGCATCGAGCAGCTAAAGTCGATGGTATTCAGGATTTTCAGCTTATAATGACCTTGCTGCACCAATGCACGGCCTACTTCCTCCACGACGGTTCCTTTCGGATCTGAGCAGACATAGGAGGCATTCATTTGAAGTAAGTTGGGCTTGATGTGGTAGCGGGTTTTTCCGCTGCCGCTGCCCCCGATGACCAGGACGTTGAGGTTGACATTCCGCTTCTCCGGATCGGCAATCTTCCCAAGGGTCAACCGCTCCGTATCGGTCAATAGGATATTTTGGGAGAAATCGGAGTTGATGAACGGCGCTATATCCTTTTCGTTGCCCCACCGGGCCGTGCCGTATTCTTCTCCGTGCCGGTACTTTTTCGCATTTTTGATTTTTGACCAGACTACCAGACGCAGCAGCACAGCCGCTACCGCGCCCACCAGCAAATCAAAGGGGTGGAAGCTGGGAAGCGGATTTTGAAATACAAGGCCCAGCTTTGTAAAGGCTGCCAGCAGCTTATCCAGTACATCGCCGCTGGTGGTCAGCCGGTAGGCTTCACCCAGCTTTGTGCAGAGCAAACCGGCAAACACATAGGGTAGACTTGCCTTGACCGCTTTCGCTGGGTTAATCTTTGGCAGGTTCTTCATCGCGCCACCTCCTGCTGTTTATTGCGGGAGAGGGATTGTGCCATTTTCCGGACAACCTCCTGAAGCTGTGTAAGCTGGCGGCGAACCGAAGGCTTTTCCTGGGACTGGCGCTTTACTACCTTGCCGGAATATTCCGCAAAGGCAGCAGTCAGTGCATCCGCGTCCCGCGACTTGAAAAATACCAGATAACGGGGTGGCTGGCTTGTGGTGTCCTTTTTCAGCGCGAAATCAACGCCATACTTGCGGGCAACGCGCTCAAAGGATTTGATGTTGCCGTCTGTAATCTCAATGTTGGAAACGCCTGCGCCTTGCCGGACAAGGTGCTTCACACTCTGCTTGCCTTTATAGATTTTCGGGTTTTTCTGGCTTTTCTCCATTTCCGCCAGGGCCTTTTCCACGGCTTTCTTCAAGAGATTTGCGGTCAGCTTTCCCGCCTTAATGCTGATCGCCACAGATTTTTGTTCCAGTTCTTCCTGCATGGGCTATCCTCCTTTCCGGCAGGGTGGAAATGGAAAAGAAGATACTAAGGCGGCACCACCAGCCGGTGCAGCAGGGAACGCAGCAGCCGGTGGAGAGTATCAGCGGGCTTCCTCATGGCCCTGGCTCCGGATTTTCAAAATACCGTCCAGTGTGGTGGCCGTAATGCCAAGCCGCTGCGCCACAGCAATATCGTTCTTTACGGCTTCATCCACCTCGTCGCCGCAGACAATCAGCACATGGCTACGCCGCAAAAGTTCCCGCGCCATATCAATCCCGTCCTTATGTTCGGCGGGAATGGTGTCATTGAGGAAGTGCGGCAAATAGAGGATGGGACAGATCGGGGTAAAACCGGCCAGATAGACCTTGCGGCAGTAGACCGCAGCCTGGTCGGTGTCGGTAAATTCCTGACCGCTCCATGCGGCAGAAATATATGCAAATGGCTTCTTCACGGGGTCGCTCCTTTCTCCGGCTTCATGCCGGGTGGCAAACAAACGACCCCGTGTCAAGAATAAAATGAACGCGCACCGTGCGCGTTCTTGACACAGTGCCGTTCATTTGCTGATGGGTAATCAAGGCGGGCCGGATAAGACCGGCTCGCCGCCCTCATTTGAGTATGAAAAAACAGTTACCCACTGCCATACATATCGTGATTGACAAGTGCGGTGTAGTAACTGTTGATAGTAGTAGGCGCATTGTAGAGGGAGGTTAGGAGGTAAGCGCGGATGTTCCGTACCTTCGTCGTATTTTCCCGCAGGCTGCTGATCACATACTCGATGTGGCTGGAGTCCAGCTTCAACAGCCTGCTTTTCACAACCTCTTTTGGGAAGTCCTCACCGCCAATGCGGATCATTTTTCGGGTGCTGCATACCGTGTCCACCAGGATTTCCAGAATTTCATCCAGGAGTTCATAGCCGTAGCCAAGATTTTTCCGGAGATGGTCATACTCAATGTTCTCTTTCAAAATCTCCCGATAGGCTCGTATCGTATCCATCGTATCAGCCGCCGTAGGCGGTCTATCTTCCGGAGGTCGTACCGCCGGATAGATAGATGGATCAGTATCACTCAGATCAGTCTTATTCTTATTAGTATTGATTGTGTCCGATTTTCGGAAGTCAAGAGTTCCGCTTTCGGGAAGTGCAGACTTCCGATTTTCGGAAGTCTTGACTTCCTCTTTCCGGATGAAGTTCTTGACGTAGATTTTTGTAGGGCGGCCCTGGCCCTGCTTCTTACGCTCGATCAGGCCCACCTTGTCCAACTCGGTGAACAGGGACACCGCCTTGTTGTGGCCGCAGCACATCGCGTCCATTGCTTCTTCCAACGTGAAGTAGATAAACACGCGCTCCTGTTCGTCCAGCCAGTTATTGCGTATGGACAGCCCCATGCGATCCAACATCAGGCCATACAGGATTTTCGCGTCTGCTGTTATGCGCCGGAAGCCGGGGTCGGTAAACAACACCTTCGGAATCCGGTAAAAGGTATATTGCTCTGCCTCGGTTCCGTAAAAGTAATCCAATGCACCCGGCTCGGCCATGTTTTCACCCCCTTTTCTTTCAGACCGGCAAAACAAAAGGCGCTGCCCGAAAGCAACACCTTTTGAAATATCCACCATCCGAAAACGGCGGATTTATGCGGTTTTTTGAAGCAAATCCCTACAATTTAGCGGCGGCCTGTCTGTGTGTATTTGTTGATTGGTGGAGGGTGTCCCTATGGCTAGTTTGCTAATAGGAATATGTAGAGCGATCCACATTAAGAAAATTTGCCACTTGCTGTTGCGTCATTTCACGATAATCTCTTAATAGCCTTAATCTTTGTCCAAATGCTTGACGATCAAATTGAGGCATTCAAGTCCCGCCTTGTGAATTTTTCTTTGTTTAAAATACATACTATAAGCGTTAAAAACAAAGTAATAATACTTATAGTCTATCATATGTTAAAGATAATATCAATAGTCTGTGTATTTGAAAAATGAATATTTATAGACTATTTACATAGGAAGGAGGATGGTCTATGGGAATCGCACAGACTATTGGACAGCGAATTCGAAATTACCGATTGCAAAACAAACTTAGTCAAGAAGAATTGGCAGAGCGCGCTGGGTGTCATCACACCTATATTGGACAAATAGAACGTGGGGAAAAGAATGCCAGCATAGAGAGTATCGATAAGATTGCATCTGCACTTGGGATTTCGCTTTCAAAACTGTTTGAATTTCTTGGCAGCGAAACACCGAAAGAGGATGACTATGCATACCAAGCTTATGAGCTTATTACGGCTCAATCCCCAGAAGAACAAAAGAAGCTTTATGAGATTCTTTATTCGATCAAAAAATATAAAAATATTTGAAAACATCAGCCGATTATACTGTTTAAAGTATGAGCGGCTATTTTTTTGGAAGAATCAGTTTTGCTACAATATCATCTTGATGTACAAAAGGATCCTCCCAATATCTTGAATCAAAAGAATTCTGAGTATTGTCTCCCAACACATAATAGCAGTCATTTGGCACTATCAAAAATTCACTTTCTCGGTCTGGCTTTTCATAACCTACCATATATTCAATGGCTTCTAAATCTACGATATCTCCGGGAACAGCTGCAATTCGTTTCACTAACAATTTCCCGTCGTGCTTAAAGATAACAATATCACCGTAATTTAAGGAAAAATAAATTCGATTTCCCAAAATAAAGCTATCTTTTGATAAGGCGGGTTCCATGGACGCAGTCGGAACATATCCGAAAACAAAAACAAATCTCATTAGTAAGTAAATAATTACTGCTATAGCCAATGGAAATATAAATGGCTTCACTTTATTCAATACTGCTTTCATAAAAATTCCTTTCTAAACAGAAAAAAAGGGATGCTTTGAACAAAAGTCCAAAACATCCCTTCATCATTCTTACATTAACCTATATCATATGTACCGGCAAGCCTCACGATTTCCGGCTGTGATTTCAAGTATTTTCTGGCACGAGACATCCATACACGTACCTTTCCAGGAGAGGTGTGAAGTGCCTCGCCAATTTCATAACTGTTGTAGCCGTCGGTAGACATTCTAAGTGCCTGAATGCCTTTTTGGATAATTTCAGTAGCGCTTGTTTCAGCGTTGCTGATGGCATTTTCGATTTCAAGACTCTCACTAAAAGATGAAAAATGTGCATCCTCCTGTGCTTCATAGTTATATGTTGACAGGAGGATCTCTCTGTCTCCCAAACGATTAGCGCGAATCAGCGCATCGGATATCTCATGCCAAATGAGTCGGTATGCATAAGTCGAAAAACATCCACCCTTATCTGTATAGGCTGCTTTACATAGTCCAATATAACCAATCTGCACAATATCATCATATGAATAGATACCCAGCTGGTTTGTACCATGAACTTTATCCTTGATCACCTTACCAACCAGTCGCATATTTTGCTCTACTTTTTTCTGTTGTTCCTGCGTGAGTTTCATGAAGCAGCACCTCCTTGTATCACCTCAAATTTTGGGACTTTTTTATTTCCTCTTTTTTGAAGCATTTTGCGACTTTCCTCAATGACTACCTTGCAGTAGTATTCTCCCAGATACCCAATATGGGCTTTTGACAGCGGGGCGGAAAGCAAATCCGCAAGCCATTGGTAGGCGTCTTGTTTGCTCATCATTCCACTCAAATAGAGCTGATCAAAATACTGATGAGCAGTTCTTCTAAGTGTGCGCAGCTCATGATTTGCTAAGCTGCCAACAGGAATGGTGGTTCCGGTATGGACACGAACGTAAGCATCACATTCCGGATAATTTTTACATACATACAGCATCGTATTTTTATTGTTGTCTCGATATATTCCATCTGCACTGCGTAAAATAGCAGGGCTGCCACAATAGGGGCATCGGATCTGAGTGTTGTTAACTCCCTTTCTTTTCTTCTTATTTTTCATTGTCACATTCCTCCGTATAAATACAAAAAGCCGGAAGGTCTGCAAAAAAATGCAGAGCTAAGGTATTGGAAAAATGTCCAAATCTTAACTCTGCAGTATTCAAGCAGCCTTCCGGCTTAATATTCAAAAATGGCTTGCGTCATTGTGGATCGCTCTGTGCGCTAATCCGTAACGGGTTCCACGCCTCTGTGCGGCATGTATGACACCGGGAGCTCTCCGATGTACCGAAAGCCTGGGCGCAAGCCCCTGCCACGGTTATATAATAGCACAGAGTTTTTATACTGTCAAGCCATTTTGAAAACTTTAACGCATTTTTTATTAAAAAGTTTTCAAATCTTTTATTCACTCGCAAATAAAAGTCAGTCTGGGATATCTATTCATCATCTTCGTCGTCATAATCCTGTTGGGATTCCGCTGCTTCCTGGCGCTTTTTTACAAAATACAGTCCAATCAATCCACCGACAGCAATCAGCATACCACCGCCAAACAGGATAAGATGAACCACCGGAATGCCTGCAATGGTATTGCTTTCGTCTTTTTCGGTTTCAGATTCTGTCTGTTCAGAGTTGCCTGTGGCAGAGGCTTGCTCAGGTTGTGGAACAGGAGCGCTTACTGAAGAATTCATGCATGACAGAACATAAGACTTGCTTCCTCCGATCTCAAGACGAAGAACACCGTCTTGGTCAACGGTTATAGTTCCTGGATAAAGGCCGGCGTCTGTTTTCAATTGAAACTCAGTACCTGCCCAATCTACTCCCAATTGAACTTCGAGTTTTTCTGGTTCCATGACCTGCAGTTCTGTACCGTCAGTGCCATCCTTGGCGAATACCGTCTGCGGAATGAGTACAGTGATTATTACGCAGACTAAACTTAGTATATATTGGAGATATCGTTTTTTTGATTTCATAACTGCCTCCGTTTCTTCCTTCTTTCTGGGTTTCGCGAATGTAAATATGATTCGCTCAAAGAGCCGGTCCTTCTAAAAACTCAGAAGGACCGGGTTCTTAATGAGCGAGGGATAATTACTGGTCGTTTTTGTTTTTGCGGCGTTTTCTCAAACATACAATGGTGGTACCTGCAATGCCGGTAAGGCCACAGATCATAAGACCAATCCACAGACCGAGATTTGTTTCATCACCTGTTTTAGGTACATCTACTGTAGTCTTTTCGTTGTACACATTAACCGTTAAGACCTCATCTGCTACGATTTCTACGGTTACTGGATCCGCAATTTTATAATTGGCGCTGACGCTATTTTTCAGTTCGGTTACTACATATTCGCCGATGCGCAAATTCTCAATCAGGATTTCTCCAGATTCGTCGGTTACAAAGGTTTGATCATAACCATTTGGTCCGGTCACACGGAATTCAAAGCCTTTCTTCGTACCATCGGAAGAGGTCTTGATGATTTTCAGCGAACCCTTTTGTGCCTGGTTAATAAAGCCCTTGCCAGCTTCATTTTCGACTTCGTAGGTTTTTCCATCTGTATCAATCATGATATAGTATACGTTTTCGTCCAAAACGAACCCTTCCGGAGCCGTTTTTTCTCGCACGAGAACGCCGCCATAACGAATGTCGTTCATCTCATAGATTCCCTTCAGGGTTTCTTCCATGGTGCCAAGAAGTTCATCTTCGTCATCCAATTCCTTATTTCCGTTACTGTCTCGGAAAACTTCGAAAACAGCGCCTGACAATTTGTTTTCCGGAAAATCTGCATCATATTTTGTTAAATGCAGGTTACCGGTAATAAACGCGTTTTCGATTTCAATTTCGATTACTTGTTTATCTTCGGTGATAGAAACCGGGAAGCTTTCATCACTGAGAACAAATCCTGTCGGCTGCGAAATTTCACGAATTACCCAATCTCCAAGAGGGATGTTCTTAAATGAAAAGCTGCCGTCATCTGCAGAGGTTGTTGTCATGAGTGCATTCTCTTCCGTAAATTCTGTGCAATCCGGACGGAATAACCCAATGATTGCTCCACCAAGAGCATTGCCGTCTTCATCGACTTTTTTGCCTTGGATTTCGCCGCGCTTCAGAGTGTTATCGACTGCTGCACCATCATTTGCAGCGATTTCGATCAGCGGAACATCTTGACCGCCATACTCAAATACAAATGGGTATTTCTCATCGCTAATGATGTAATGGCCATCAACAGACAGCTCCTGCAGATAATAGCTGCCTATTGGCAAGTCTGATGTGCAAACAGCAATTCCGTCTTCTGATACAGATACAACTTCAATCTGACCATCTGCAGGGATAATGCTTCCATCAGCTGCTGTAATGTCTTCTGCAGCAAACAAGCCGAAGGTAACAGAAGTGATTTCGCCGTTCATTCCAAGTCCGAACAGTTCATCCTGTTCCAAAGCCTTCTGAATGCTCACTTTTACTTTTTGACGTTCATTATAGAATCCCGTCTCTGCTTCAGTAATTTCAACATCCTGACCTGCATATACAAGTTCTACTTCATGGATCTCATCATTGAGTACCATCGGATATGGAGCTTGTATCTCCTTCACATTGAATTTTCCGAGGTACAACTCTTTACTGGTAGCGATACCGCTTTCATCGGTTTCTATGGTATCCACAACTTCTCCTGCGGAGTAGCGGAGAGTACCATCCAAAGTATAAATGTCTTCAGCTGCTGTAATCTCATAAACAGCACCAGGGAGACCCTGCACAGAGTAGACAGGCTGATAGATTCCGTCAGACTCAGTTACACTGGAGAACACTTCACCGGTCTTTTTAATATGAATGACGCCTTTTTGTGCGACATTGGACTTTTCTACTTCAATGATGGTTACACCATCTTCTTCTGTGGAACCTTCCTCTGTCACATCAAAGTAAACCGGATCCGAGTTTACAACATAACCATATGGAGCATATACCTCAACTAAAGAATACCCGGACCCGTATTCCAAAGGCTCCGGAGTAATCAGATAGCCTTTATCATTTGTGTAGAAAGTATCAATTGTGGTAACTTCCGGATAGGTGATTGTTTGAGTGATCTGAGTTCCATCCGGTTTGAAAAGTTGGAATCCGGCACCGGCATACGGAATAGTCTTGCCAGTCTCCGCATCTACTTTAATAATTTTGATATGGGATTCAAACACCCTGTTGTTCAGGATATAGTGATAAGTTTGGCCATCTTTGGCGATGAACACATCGAAATCATCAATGAGATCTCGGCCTTCCCATCCAGATACTTGATGCACTGTATAAATGCCATAAGGGAGGTCTTTGGTTTTTGCATATCCATTTTCATCACAGGTGAGAAAATCTCGTTCTGAATCAGCTGCTGCATCGTAAGAACCAGAAGATTTCAGATAAACCTGGAACTCTGCACCGCTTTCTGGTGTTTCAATTCCAGTTTCGCCGTCATCAGTGTGCTTAATCAATGCAATGTTACCTTTTTGTACCTGTTCTTTTACATCATTGGCTGTTGTATTCAGTTCTACTGTATAAAGCTCCGGATCTGCTCCAACCGGATAGATTGTAGGATCCAACAGATAACCTTCACTTGGATTGATCTCACGAATGGTCCAGTCCGTATCACATACATAATACCCAGTTGTGAAAGATCCATTGCTGTCAGTAGTAAAGCTGTCTACAAGTGTTTCTCCCTTATAAAGGCCATAGGTAGCACCGGCAAGCGATGCATCTCCCTGTGCTTCACCAGTTTCCGCATCGCTTTTAGTAACCGTTACGCGGAACTTTTTGAGAACATTGTGTACAGATTGGTTTGTTACTTCATTCCATTGAACAGTAGTGTTCTGTGCTTCGGGAATTACATAGCGGATCGCCGTATCTACCTCTTCCAGAATATACGGTGTGCTGCCAGAAATCAGGACATTGTCAAAAGTCGCAATACCGGAACTGTCGGTTACTGCATACTCGTCAACAGGAATTCCCGCCAAAGAAGTGCCATACAAATGAAATTTCATACCTTCTGTAAGCCCATCTTCTGATGTCTTTGTAACTTTTAGGCTACCTCTTTTCAGAGTGTTATTAAATGTAACAGTGGATG
The DNA here is from genome assembly GCF_038739695.1 of Zongyangia acetica. Lineage (NCBI taxonomy): Bacteria > Bacillati > Bacillota > Clostridia > Eubacteriales > Oscillospiraceae > Zongyangia > Zongyangia acetica. Next base: position 55,356 of record NZ_JBBEWN010000002.1, read on the forward strand.
TTTTTCCGCTGACAATCGTTACTCTCTGGACTTCCTGCGGCTCATACTTATCAATAACCTGTTCTGTCACAGTATAGACGCCAGGATTCAAATCACTGATATCGATGACACCATCTTCATTGGTTGTTTTGACTTCGTGATAGCCTTCACCGGAAATCGTAAAACTGATTCCACTTACTTTTCCATCTTCGGAAGTTTTCAGCAAATGCATATTTCCAACCATGATCTCAAGTTTCAAATAACCGGTTACAGGGTCAGAAACAGTGGCGCCATAGGTTGTAAAATCCTGCTTTCCTCCACCAATGTTGCCATCGGACCAAATTACGACGCCTTTGCGTTCACCATTCTTTTTCTCTGCCATGATGCTGACTGCATCTTTGGGTGCTTCATTACAGCGGATTGTGAGCTTATTTCCGTTCACCTCAAATTTCATGCCGCTTGTACTGCTGGAAAAAGAATAGTTTCCTAATACGCCGTTTGTATCCGTTAAAGTAACAGAATAATCTGTGCCGTTCCATTTCAATTCGTAGGTATCAGCACTTCCGGAGCTTCTGGTAAAAAAGCTGGGCAGCATTGTGTGCTGCTGTACCTTTTTCTCCATATCCGTGTAATACTGGAAAATCAAATCGCGAAGGGGATGACTGTCTTTGATAGTGTCTTTAATGTTGGCTTTGCCTTGTGCATGCGCATCAACCTTATTAAACTGACTATCACGTTCCCCCACGACTGTTTCCCAAATTAGAAGCTGCGTTGCAATATAATGTGCGACTTCTTTGGTATGAGTTGGGTTGGACATATCCCAGCTTGTTTCTCCGTTACCTTGCCATCCATACTGCATAATGCGCCCGATATAAGCTTTGATAATAGTCGGTGCAATCGTAGGATTCAACCCGGAAGGATAGTTGTTCCAGAATGTTTCATCAAATCCATCGTACTGATCGCCGGTGTGGACACCAACGCCTGGCTCAATACAATACATGGCTTTGCCTTCAAATGAATCTTGGAAGTACATAGAATAACGTGATTTCTTCTCTGGAGTACTCCAATTCCCCATAAAATCAAACGCCGGATGTCCCCAGTCGCTGGGATTTGTTGAGTTATCTCCGCTTCTTGGTACATCAAGAATATAAGCCGTCATTTGTTTTGTGTCTGCAAATACTGTCGATGTCATTCCGGAGAAGACTCCCAGACTCATAACAATCGACATCAAAAACGATATGATTCGTTTTCCTTTACTCATCATAAGTTCCTCCTTAAAATTTGCAAAAGAAAAAGACCCATCATTTGATGAGTCTTTTTAGCATAGTGTTAAATTTAAGCGTATCCAATAAAAATGTTGTATTCGTTGTTTCCCAAATCCTCCGTCCAAATCCAGAAAGCAGTAAAGCCACTTTCTACATACCAATTTAAACGATCACACAAATCTCTCTCCAAAAACTTGCTGTCGGCATTCGCAAAGATGGGATCATCATTGCAAGCTGTTGCTGTAGAATCCAATTTCAAACCTATGTACTGGCCATATTCTATCGCATCAGTTAAATATGGACTGATGTCAAACGGTTTTTCTTCAGGTACAGACGGCTCAGGTGTTGATTCCGATGGCTCTGTTGGTTTCGATGTTGGAGGAGATGTTTCCTCGGGATTGGATGGTTGAGGCTTTTGTTCAGGCTTTTCCGCCGGTTGTGATTGTTTCGGTGGTTCTTTATCATTAGACGGTACTTGCGTATGGGAAGATGCAGGTGGTTTTTGGTTTCCTGAACCTTCAGAATTTTCAGTGGCGACGCTTTGACTGTCTGATGGATCAGACTGGGTTTGTATATCTTCACCTGAGTCTGGTTGTTCCGATTCTAAACTGGAACTACTTTGTTCTTCAGATGAGCTATCTTCTTCCGGCATAGATACAGACTGAGCTGAACTGTCCGAGTTTTCCTTATTCGGCAGATAGCCGGAACAGCTGCACAAAAGCAAGAATATACAAACGAGTATTGGCAAAATGAATTTCTTCATACTGTGACCCTCCTTGTGTCTTTACCTTATTACACCAGAGTATCACAAAAAATGCAACATCAGCTTGCCAAAACTTGATATGCCCGATCTGCTTCATCAACACAGCGATTTAACATTTCGAAATATCTCTGTGGTGATATCTCCGTATCCAGCCACTGAGTCGCCCGATAGGAATAACATCCTACCGATTCATTGATCGCATGACTCCCAAGCACGCTCTTCAGATTCAGTTCATTGACCATCTTTTTCTTTTTGGCAGAACTAACATGCTGAATAGATCGTGCAAGGCAGATTACCATCAATGGATGAAGCGCAGAAAAGGATATCTGCAGATAATAGTCTCGGTAACCAAGCATAATGGATGTATCATCTTGGTCATCGGCGGACATTTGATTTAGAATCATACTGCGTGTATGCTCTGCGATGGTCTTTCTACGCTCCTGTTCTTCTTTGCTCAGCTCACAATACTCCATACTTTTATCACCTCCCACTCTAAATTTCAGTTGGAAAATTATCTTGGTGCAGCAATATGGGTAATCGCACCCCAGATACGATTACTCTCCATATTGAGACCGAGAATTCTAACAGTGACGCGCGCTCCTCTCGGAGGACGACCGCGTTTCGGATAGCTGCAGAGGCAATCTACACCTCCATCAAGTGCGACAAACACACCTGTTGTATCTACCATACTGACCGTTCCAACATAGCGATTTCCAACAGAAAATCTTCTCAAAGCTTTTTCATAAGGATTTTCTCCTGCCTGTTTGACCGACGCACTGGCTTTGATATGATTTCGGTCACTACGGTCAATGCTTAGAATCTTAACGAGGACACGCTGTCCAGGTTGAAACTGCGAAGAAGCATCCAGTAGCCTTTGATAACTCAATTCTCTGAGAGGAATGTAAATTTCAAGACCAAACAAATCTACAAAAATGCCGGCGCGAATTACAGAAACGATTCTTGCTTCTGCACACACTCCTTCATAAAGAATGTTATTTCCGTCTCTATCAGTACCGAAATAATATTCCTTGCGTTTGGCGGCCATTGCCTCCAGCCTGCTGGCAACTGCAACACCTGACTGAGGATCAATGCCTTTAACGATATAATCCACCTCTGCACCGAGGCGTTTTGTCAATGTGTAATGCATGACATCTTCTTGAGATCGTCCACGATTATCCTCAGGTGGAAGAACAGCTTCTTCTGCCGGAATGATGACCTTGAAGTCGCCGTGGTAAATGACTGCGAGAGAACGGGAGGGGTTATCCTCAGGCTGTTCAACACCTTGAATCGTGCCGGTCAGGATCTTCTGCGTTTTCATAGACTCAATCAAATCCAACAGATCGTTCCTGGCTTTGTCAGCTTCCGTTTCGACCGTGCGATGCTCATCAATTGAAAGAACATTTACAGCGGTTCTGGTTCTGGTATTTGCGCGTTTCCGTCTGGTAGTTGTTTTGACCTCCTTTTCATCTGTATCAGACTCAGATTTTGGAGTCCTGGTCCTCCGGGACCTTCGTGGTTTCTCTTCTGATTCTGTTTCAGTTTGGGAAACAGTGCCCGATTCTTCGCCTTCGACGCCGTCTTCCGGCATTCTTGCTTCAGAATTCTCCGATTCCAAGTCAGTCTGGGAATCAGAAGAATTTTCCTGAGGCAACTGCTCCAGCTCTGTTTCGTTTCTTTTGGTTTCCATCTTAGAGTTCCTCCTTGTAAATTAAAATTCAGTCGGCGGTTTTGCCGAACTGTATAGGCTTTTTTTGCGTTCCGGTTTTTTCTCCGGTTCAGGTGTTGATATAGGCTCACTTTGAATTGGTGGCGGACAAACATAAGTCGGTCGATAATTCATAATAGAAGTTTTCTGAATCTGTTTAACCATCGGGTGTTTTGTGTAGTCCATTTTCTTCAGTTTTAGGACATTACATCCGCGAATAATGCATAGCAGCTCTTCGTTTGGTAATCGAAGCACCTCATCAGGAGTAAGTAAGCGCCGTTTTCCTTGCCCTTCCGTATGGCGATATTGCGGTATTACCTGAGCAACTGCGATAGTTCTTCTTACCGTCATAGTAGAATTGACTTCTATGCTCATATCTCCGCTGCGAGCGGAAAAATATTCTGCGCTAACATCATCGGTACATCCAAGCATAAGTTGGATGTCACAGTTTCCGACGATTTCTGACCAAAGGTTGTTGGGATATCGATTTTGTAACTGGCCTAAGCTTTGTACAGCCAGCATCACTCGGATATTTCTTGAGCGAATGGTGCTGAGAGAACGGCAGAAATCAGATCCATCTGGCGCTGCTCCAAGTTTGCCTATATTATTAAACTCATCCAGTATTAAATTAACGGGAACGTCACAGCTGCCATTTGGTCTGGAGTCGGCATATCTCGTCAGCTTAATAAACATACAAGAGAAAAATAGAGATGATAAAAACGCCATTGTTGCATCTTGATCACTTAAAACAATGTAATAGGCACATTTTCTCTTAGCCGGTAAAGTCAGATCGATGTCTGAACGGCTTGTAATTTTCTGAACGGCCTCGTTTTGAAGCACCTGCAATCGCGTACCAAGTCCCAGTATGATGCCGGAGCGAACCGTGTCACTGGACTGAGAAAAAAGATTATAAGGTGCCCGTGCCGGATGGTCGAGTGGAAGTTTCTCAAAAATTGCAGTGAGTTGTCTTTCACTGTGTTGTGTCAATGCCTGATACACCGCCGGAAGATGCTTCATATCTACATTACGACTCCGATCCTGATCAACAAGTAGGATCAAAGCTTTTAGCAGATTTCCTTCACCATTATCCCAAAAGTGATCTCCTTTTCCGGAACTGGTATTTCCGATAATGACATTCGTCAGAACCTGTGCCATCAAAGTATCTCCGTTTAAGTCTGACATACAGTTCCAAGAATCACTGTGCTCTGGGGTTACCAGATTAAACACCTTGACTTCGTAGCCGTTGTTGCGGTACATTTCTGCTGTATCTGCATAAAGCTCTGCCTTGCTGTCTGTAATAATTACAGATTCACCACGTTTCATTGCCTGGAACAAAGCATTACGAATAACAGCTCTTGATTTCATGGTTCCGGATGCACCAAAAATAGCAATATGACGATTGAGTCTGGTATCCTTTGGCATACAGACAATTTTACCTTTGTATTCGCCCAAAATAGTACCTTCAGCTTTTTCTGGTGTGGTTACTTCCAGCTCCTCTTGCATTTCTTTCTCGCTCATCCATGTGGCGGTTCCGTATGTGCCGTTTTTTACCACCTTGAAGCCGCGTTCATCATAGTCTTTGCTTCCAAATTTATCGTGAAACTTTACATAAGCAAAAATTGCTGCTCCAACAACCAGAATAAATAGGATCCCTTTCATCCCGTTTAAGGTAAATGCCTGCGGGAAACAGAATAGTGGATTAAAGTTCACAGGACGCATTGTGTTCTGTCCGCCAAGCCCGCCGCTGTCCATCCAAATGGAATAGTTTGTGAGCAATTGTCCAATCAGTCCACCCAAATAAAAAAGTGCCGCCAAACCCAGTATGGTGGCAGCAACAATAGCGGCTTTTCTATATTTATCTTTCAATCATAAATTCCTCCTTTTGCCCCATTGCTTTTTCCACTAATCTCATACTAATAAATTTCAAATAGATTTGTGGACCAAGATATTTACGGAGGAGAGGTCCCTGTTCAGGAAAACACAGGATTTCAAATGATTTCATATCAGTCTGGAGTGCTTCGCGCAATCGGATTAAGCGTGCAATATCATTATCCAGATACGAATACACATACTTGTTATCAATAAAGGCATCATATTCCATCATACCTTGTCCTCCAGACTGAGTTTCCTTGTCAAACAACAAATCCAGGAGTTTTGCTTTCCATCCAGGTATGGAAAGAAGACGCAGTAGTCTTATGCCAAAGTCATTCATAGGTACAAAGTAGATGTTTTGATAGATGCTGTCGAATCTAAACTCCAAACGCCTGTTCTTTTCAGTTTCCATCAAGGTTTTGAGAGCAATCTCCTCAGACTCACCTAAAAGAATTGCCGACTGAATGTTTTGAACACCGGCATTCATACGGCTAATCTCGATTAGATTGTGTAAAGCCTTGAACTCACCCATACCATTCCATTTCATAAGAGCGTTGCGGGTGTTGTAGACCGCATAAGCTTCGCTTTGAGAAAATATAGCGCCCGCCATCCGGGTAAACATCGTCTTGCTCATTTCTGAGTCTCCGAGTTTCTTGAGATCCTTCGCCAGGTAATATGCAGAATATTCCGGTACTGTCAGACTGATTTGCATATTCTGAAGAGAAGGCAAAGAATATGGCCGGCATTCAATGCCAGCTGCCATACACATCATAACCGATTCGGCAACTCGATGATTTCTTTCGATATGAGCTGCATCACCCGGAAACTTATGATCCCAAAAAGAATGCATATAGTAATCATACGCATCTGGATGAATCCATTCCAGTATGGGAAGAGCAGCTTTTGAAAATCGGATGGATTTGCTTGAACCTTTACCGGATACATTTAGGAGCTTACAGGTTATTCTTTCTTCAGTCTGGGTATGGGGGAGGCGATAATCTTGTGGTGTTGTCATCTTGTGAACCAATGCCTTCAGCACCCGTTCATTTCCAAGAATTTTCAATGAGCGCATTGGAAATTCACCTGTCACGGATAGCAAGGTGATGATGTTGAGCGCGTGACTGCCCGTCCGAAGTGTAATCATCCCGACCTCCTTAGAATGAGGCGTTTTAAGACAGTATGACTGCTCTCTTTGTCGGATTTTCCATCGCAAAAATGCCTCCAAACAGCTGATATTTCAGGGCTTTTTCTGTTTAGCAAATATATGTAATTTTTTCTGCTCGATTTTCTCCCTTTTTTACATATGTTTTTGAGGCGGTTTTTGGCATTCTTCATAGAGTTTCACTCCTTCTTCAGGGATGGTTTTTTCAAGAATCAGCCATTGTGCAAACTCATCACGCGGAACAACATAAACCTCTGTTCGGTCGCTCTCTCCAGCAGCGCTGCAATAATAATGGCAGCATTTCAAAGGGGCATCATCCTGCATAACATAAAGAGCAACAATGTCTGTCACCATATTAACCTCGATATTATCGTGATCTCGGTACTGACGCTCCGGGCGATCTCTGCTGTAAACGTGCCTGAATATCAAAACGCAATCCGTATAGCGTACTGGGGGTACATAGGAGAAGAAATGCTGCATCACCGGATAGAGATAAGAGCGAATGTATGAAGCAGATCCATCTTCTTTTTTAGGGAGAAGTGCCGGTATTCGCAAACAGAACCACCCTTCAATGGTGAAGCCTATTTTGACGGATACCGATTCAGAAATAATCAGTTCAACATCATGCTTTGCACAAGGCGATCCGGTATAAGCAGGAAGTGTTCTTGTAACCAGTGTTGCTCTTTCTGCACTTGAGGCTGCCTTTAAAGCCATTTCATAGGCTGCCGGCAATTCTCCTGACTGAACCAAATGTTCTACACATTGAAGCTTAACCGATAGCCGTTTTACTATACTTTCGGCTTTTTGCAGAACTTTCTCGAATGCAGTTTTAGGCATCTGCATTTTTTAACACCTCCTCTGAATAAAAAGTAACATTAGGTTCTTCCTGACCGTCAAAATCCACAGTGGCATATAAACATGGGACCTTAGGCAGATAAAGTGATTGGACCATGGAAATATGCGGAACAACAATGATATATTTTAATTCTTCCTGTGGCTGAAGCAGTCTGGTTAAATGTTGTTCTCCCTCATACAATACGACAATCTCGTAGCCCATATTTTCTTTTAAGAAAAAGAGCTGTGATGGGTAAACTGCCGGGTAATGGGCTAAAGGATCCACATGATCAATAAAGTGCAGTAAAACCCAAACAGCAAGAATCAGGCGCTGATCAGGTTTGCACATTTCATCTAACGCGAGATAATATCCTCCGACATCAGTAATCCTCATTTGTCTTTTAAGACTGCGGATTATTTTTTCTGCTGTTTCCGGAGTTTTGTCTCTTAATAAGCGTATCACCTGTGCTTTTGGCAGAGGCCCGTATTGAGACAGCCATTTGATAATGTATTGCTCATCTTTTAAAAGCATTTTTTGCTCACCTCCTTGTGCGCATTTTTTATAAAATACGCATTTTAGCCGAAATGCGTTTGATTTTGTTTCCGTTTCAGCAAGGCTTCCAGCTCAGCTCGATCAGTCGTTATCATTTCCTGTTCTGTTTTTGAGGCTTTTACGACTACGGGGATCTTGCTGTTGTTACTGTAAATCAAAGCTTCTCCTCGTTCAAACTGAGTAATGGATCGAATTTCTGTTTTTGTAAGCTTCAATGTCTCTCGTACATATTCAGCTTCATCCGGCTCCAGATTCAAGATAATTTTGTTTTTGCTGTTGTTTATAATGGCTCTTCCATATTTGCCATCATCCAGACTAAAGAAGTCTGATAAGTCTTGTGTCGCTGCAATTGCAGCGCCTCCAAAGCCTCGGATGGTTTTAAAGATTGTCAAACAGAATTCAGCCGCCTGACGATTGGAAGAAGCTCCGATTAACTGCCAAATCTCATCAATCATGATTGCTTTCTTCTTGGTTCTGTCTGCTTTAATATTGTCCCAAACATAATCCAGTGCAATCATCATTCCAACCGGGAGCAATTTTCCTTTTAGTTCAGACAAGTCCAACACAATATATTTATTACTCAAATCCACATTGGTCTGGCGATTGAAACTTTGTGCTGATCCGGTTACAAATCTGCTCACAATCGTTGCTATACGGCTTGTCATAGGGTTTTCTTGAAGGTGCTTATGTAAATCCCCAAGTATGGGCATTTTCTTCATAATCGGCGGATTTACAGTCATATCTTCATACAACGAACTGTTATCGTGAGTTATTCCAAATTCGTTGTAGGTCTTTATTAACGCCTCATCCAACATCTGTTCTTCTTCATTTGTCATGTCCGGGATAAGAAGCGTAAAGAAAATCATCAGCTGCTGAATTTTTTTGGCAAGCATAGAATCCATGTCGTTGTAGTCCACATCATCAATCAGTTCCATTTCTGGAGATATCGTATGGCGTATACTCATGACGTTTATACAATGAGGGGAACCAGGTGCAATTTTTATAAAGGTTCCTCCGACTTTATCACATGCCCTTTTGAACTCATGCCCTTTAATGGGAGCCACAATATAGCACTGAATACCACGCATTCTCATTCTGAGTGCGAGCAGCTGCATAGTGAAGGTTTTACCAGCACCACTGGTGCCACACATAGTCAAGTTTGCATTTTTGTTCTTCTTCGTATTAAAAAGATCGACAATGCAAAGCGAATTGTTATGCCTATTGATTCCAAGCAAAACGCCTGTATCATCTGACATCTCAAAGCTTGTAAACATATAGGAAGCGGCAGCACCGCTTGTCAAAACATTCCTCTTTGTTTTCTTTTGCAATCTGGGATCTATCTGTAAAAACGGCATGACTGACCTGAGCGCTGCTTCCTGTTGAAAGCGGCAATCGCTGGTATAGATATCCATAGATTTCAGCATATCTACCATCTGCCTTTTGCGCCACATCAGTTCTTCATAGCTCTTGCCAGATACTGTGATAAAAACAGAGATGTAAAACAAATCCTCATTCTGATTGGCGATTCCGTTTTTTATGTAGTATCCAGCAGAAATGGAATTGGCCAGCTCTTCATAATCCGTACTGGTATCCTGAAGGCTCTTGAGTTTAGTGCGGTTAAGGCGGATGCGCTGAGCAACTTTATCAATAGTTTTACTTCGATTTTCACGCTGTAAATGCAAATCTACATCAATACCTTCACCCGCGTTAATAAGAGCGGACATCCATCCACCACGCACGGTATTCGGAAAACCATCCTTTTTGATATAAAGGAAGGAATAATAGAGACCGTCCATGATGATGTAATTGTAATGTGTCAGGTCAATACCGCGTGGCGTTATAAAGTGTGAGATCTTAATTGGGGGAACTGGGTCTACACCAATCACTTTCTTTTTTGCGGCCATTGTGTCTACAACTACACGATTGACACGAGAAGAAAAGGGTTCATCCACACATGAGCGCCTGTTAAAATACATATACAAAATTTCTGCAGTTGCTTCATCGGGATCTTTAGGCTGAATAATGGAATTTCCGCACTGCATAAAATAAGCTCTTGCGTTTTGTTCAGCCGTTTGTAGCATGCTATAAATTTTCCCGTAATCATTCTCCTCATTTCGGTGCAGCTCTTCGTATTGGAAGATTAAAAAGAAGCGCCTGGTCAGCGCTTCACGATTCCCGATATCTTTAATCAGTCGAATATAGTCTTCGCTGAGTTCCTTGCATTTTTCATTATCTTCCTCTTTCAGATCTTGCCGTACCATAGCAATGTGTTTGTCTGAGTCGGCTTTTCTTGTGATAGACTTGAACTGCAACCTCATAGGAGATATTTTAAGCCAGCTTGCAAAGGAAGAAATTATATTGGCTTGCTCCTCATCAGAGCGAAGCAAAAAGTTGATTGGCTCGATTTCAAGGATTTTAATATAGCGCCCGTCAACGGTTTCAATAATACCGTTGCTCAAATTTTTTATAGGGAGAAAATCCTGAACAAACTCAAGCTTTTCGACTTTTTGCTTTTTTCCGCTTCTTTGTGTTTTTGAGCTGTGCTTTGTCATATTTGTATCCCACCCTTCTCATATGAAGTTTTCGTCTGTGAATTCCAAACCTGCATATATGACCCAAGAACTGAAATAAGGAATCTCCGTCAATACCCATAACGGACAGGACTGCAAGAGGCATGAGTGTAACTACCATTACAACAATTCGAATGGTGCCGGGCATCGGAATCAGCATCAATTCTGGATACCCCACCAAAAGAAGAAGAAAAACGGTTTCCACTGCATTTCTTGGTTCAACCATGCCGCCGAGTATTTTTCCTGAATCGGTATAGTTGGCTGGTATTGCATATACATTTCGAATTTCTTTTTCGTCCATATAATCATACCTTTCTGCTGTATCAAAGAAGTACTCCGATACAGCACGGGTCTATTGTCTTAAAAAATCAAGTGCTATAAAGCCCTTTCAGCATATTATCTACTTCCTCATAGGACGCAAAAGAAACATTTCGCTTCAAAAGATAAGAAACCGCATCACTCCATTCCCACAGAGAATAATTTTGTTTGTTTGGAAAAAGATACAGTTCTCTGACTACACAGTCGTTTATCCTATGATTCAGGCGAAGATCAGAAAGATATGCTGCATGATATTTTTGGGCCAACTCATCCAGAAGTCCTTTCATTTTTCCTCCTATCACAAACTATCTGCCCAATCTGTAGATTTTTGCTGTTGTTTTATATCTGCCAAGTCTTAGTGCTTCCTGATGATCCGGAACATAGATATCTACACGATGGATATCATTTTCTATACCGGAGCCGCCCCGATCTTCCACTGTATACATAGTGCCGTTAATCATGATTTGTGTTCCAAACGGATAGTGGCTGGACATTGCAACCATTCCTTGTGCCACTGGCTTTCCACTTGCAGTAATGCCACTGGCGTTTTCACCACAGCATTTACTGCATGCACAGTAATGTGTAACATCCACTTCGATGGTGGAAATGGGGTCTCCAGTAGTACCGTTTGGCACAGGAGCATCAAAATCTACATCTTTGGGGCGTCTAAGTGAGAGCGTTGATTCATAACTCGGTGTGTTAAAGATGACACCTTCACCGCCGGAGGAATGAACCCACATTCGCTCACCGTTATCACCTACACCGGCATAAATCAATACATGGTTCCACCCTTGACCATCTTCATTCATTAAAAATCCAAGATCACCGGGTAAAAGCTCATCTTCTGTAATAGCATAGGAGTTATCCCATTGGCTCCAAGTGCCTTCATAAAGGCTAACTCCAACAGCCGTTTTGTAGGTCCAATCAGTAAAACCGGAACAGTCAAGACCAAATGGGCGAATGGTTCCAGTTGTACTGGATCCAGCTGCTGTAACCAGTTTCGGTGTATTCCATTCATCATTCCATCCCGGAGGAGATTTTCCACCCCAGAAATAAGGAACCTTTCCAACAAGAGAAAGTGCTGTTTCTAAAATATGTTTTCTGACTGCACTGCAATTTTGGCGGCTCACAAATGCAATCAGCTCCTCATCTGTCAAAGGAACACTTTGTCCATTTCCTACTGAACCGTACAGTGTCATTTTTAAGGCATTTGCCATGCTTTTAATTACCTGATCATAGGTTTGACTTGTTCCTCCATACTTTGCTGACAAATCCAATCCAAATGCTTTGGCAATAATGGATTCATCAAAAGAATGAATGGTACATTCCAGATAGGTTACTGTCTTTTTCGTAGGGGAAAGTGTTTCTTCACCATTTTGAGTGTAATAAGTTTCTGTACGGGTTCCGGTTATAGTATTACCGGAATAAACCGGAACGGAAACGCTTACCTCCTCATATTTAGGAACGGTTACAGATACATCGGAAGTTTTTGACTGATCCGGCACATAGTATGTTTTCGTCGCAGTCTCATACCGATATTGCGGGACTCCATTGATTGTACCGGTCGTCACAGTTTTTGTTACAACTGTAACTGAAACGGATTTATAGGTGTAATAGTTAACCGGTACCACGATTTCTTTCGTTTTCTCTACTGAAGTTACCGGAAACATGTCTTCTTTGTATGTACTCAATTTTGAGCGCATATCTGATTCACTGGTGTTTTTTTGGTCCATAGATATCGAATAAGCTGCAAGGATATAACTGACATCATACCCAGCAGAGCTTTGTCCGTGATTGATCAGAGCTTCCATTGATAAATCATAGTCATAACCGCCATCAGTGATAAGCTTCTCAACCTCATCTAAAGAATAGTTGTATCCTTCATCTACGATCTCAGAAACCGCTGTAGATAAAGTTTGGTAGGTCCCTGTTAGAGTTGCATTAGAATCGACTGTAGACCCATCTAATCCAAAAATGCTGTTCGTTATAATAGTTGGAAGAGAAGCAACCATAACAACTAAAAAAAGCAGGCATAGACAGATAAAAATTAAAATCTTATATAGTGTATGTCGAAGAGACCAAGCTGCTGAAAGGACAGCACCCCAAGGACCTCCGGCAGCTGTACCAGTTGCAATTTCAGCAACTGCTTTTCCGCCTTCAACGCTTTCTTGAACCGTAGCTGCTGCGGCATTTGCAGTTGCTTCAACACCTTTGGCGGCTGCCTGTTTTGCGGCTTCCTGACCGAGCTGTTTAGCGGCTTTCGCCATTTGTGCAGCGGCTTGACCATAATTATCACCGCCATCTCCCATTTGTGTTTTGTTTGGCTCGGCCATCTTTCCACCTCCCTTATATTGGATAAATGAAAACAGCCATAGTTTTTGGAATTTCCATAACTATGGCTGTTTTACTTCGTTAATTTTTTCTTCGGGGCGGTTTGGATGAAGTATCGCTCCGCCTTTCCGGATTTTCAAAACGGCTTGGTGTAGATTTGTATCGAACAGTTTCAACTGAAACCGACTTTACATTTTCTCCATCATAAACAGGTTTTCCGTTCTCATAGACTGGTCGGCGCTCCACTGCAGAATCGCCATGAATAGCAAACCATTGATGGCCGTCTTTGTCTTCATATACCTGATAGTCGCCTCTCGGAGTATCATAAACAGCCGTATCGTAGAAGGCGGTGCCGCTGCCATCATCATGACGCACTTCAAAGTGTCCATCTCGCTGGCTTCCATCTACAGACATGATCTGCTGCTCATATCCAGGCATAAAGTCTCTAAATACGCTTTGGTTATAAATGGTTGCTTCATCACCGTTTTCGAATTCAGGCACGGTGCCATGTTGAGCCATCGCATACCATTCCACGCCATTGGCATCTGTCATAATGGAATGAGGTGCTTCAGGCTCTTGATAGAAGGCGCTGTTGTACCATGTAGTATTTCCAGTATCTGAAGACGCTTCCAGAACACCTTCACCCACAGTACGCAAAGATGTTCCTTCTGCTGCTCCTGGAAATACAGAGGCAACCTGAGCAGCTTCTGCTGCGTTTCCGGTAAATTCCGGTGTACTGTAGAATGCATTTCTGCCTTCGCCGCTTGCCATTTGATACCATTGTGTACCATCTGATGCGGTAACCACTGAGTGCGGTCCTTGTGGTTTTTCAAATTGAGATGCATTATACAGTTCCACATTTGAGCTTTTTCCATCAGCGCCGGTTGCAGTTGTGCTGATATGTCCTCCAGTAATCTGTGTTCCACTCAGTTTGTGATTGCCAAGCTGCGGCATATAATTTCCAAGGCTTCGGTCAGCAATTTCACCGGCTATGCTTCCGGAAACATTTGGTGTTCTTGAAGCGACAGAGGAAATTGATTCTCCAGTTAATGTAGCGCCATTTCTTGCAGCAATGCCACCAAAAGCACGACCCACAAAGCCAAATCCACCTCCGGCGCCCATTCTTGTTCCGCCATTTACTACAGCATCGCGTACATAGGAATTTCCCTTAAACTTACTTGCAAATCCAGCAGCGAATGACGAAGCAGCAGTTCCTCCAGCTGCACTCGAACCTCCGTTGAATACATTTCCGGCACTTTTGGCTGCACCTCCTACACCAGAAAGTACACGGGCTGCCATCAGAATCTCCATTCCCATGCTTGATCCTGTTTGAGCGACATTTAAACCCATGGCCGCTAAATAGCTGTCAAATTTCTGGGCGGTTTTAAGAAATGCCAGAGCGCAGAACATCCAAAGGAAGATATTTCCCTGACCGTTTGACAGTGCGCCGGCATTCGCGATAAATTGTCCCACAGAAGTGCTGAAGCCTCTTAAAAACCATACATTCATGACCAACAGCAGCAGTTGCGATCCAACCATGCGACACCAGGATTTAAAAACCTGTTCAGTTGCTTTGGAGCCACCCATGCAATATGCCAAGGGGGAAGTATAGCACAGTACTCCAACAACAATATAGCGTTCTACTGTCTCTAGTAATAGTTTGAAATAGTTCCAACCAAGAGAGATTTCAAGAATGAGCATCAGTATAAGACCAACAACCGTTATCACAGAAACCAGCGTTGTTATTCCGCTTTTCAGCACATTTTCAACCCCGGCAAATGTAAAATCTTCTGCCGTCATCTGAATATCCATTAAAGCTGTGTAAGGAGCCCTTGCAATATCCAGCGTCAACTCGAAAATTGGCTTTGCAAATGCAATTAACACTGCAAAAATAGAACTTCTGGCAATTAACTGAAGAGGGTGTTCACTTTCCGTTATTGGTCCTCCAAATGCCTTGAACAACTGCCACACTGTTATTAAAAACAGCATAGCCCATGCAGTGTACTGCATAACATCAAATGCTTTTGAGAGAAACGGAAAGTATTCCTCCATTGCTGTCATATCGGTTCCAAGAGCAGAAAGAAATATTCCGGACACCGCATCCATTAGCTGGCTGACGATACTGGCAACCCAATTAGCAATACCCTCAAAAATCCAATCTAATATAGCGCATCACCTCCAATCCGCAACACTGATTATTTGGATTTGGAGGGATTAAGTGCCTGTGTATTGTCCGCCACTGACAAGCGGCTGCAGGTAGGCAACGATAAAGCCTAAACTGTTCAGAACAATCCACGTCACAACAATGCGCTTCAGCCAACTTGTAGCTTCGTCAACTGCACGCTGGTTTCTTGAAATCATACGAACCAGAAGTGCGACTGCCGCAGCAGTGACAGCTACGATTGTACTGATACCGGCCAGCTGCCCATAGACATCGCGCATTATTTTCGAGAAACGATCCCAGATCGTGTCAGCCATGATTGGCTGCAAAGAGATCAGTAACGCTGAAGCGGTGCTGACAAATGTCCAATACCCATTTACCAGGTATCGCTTCCCTTTTTTGATCTGACTTGTCATGCTGTATACCTCCTTTTTGATTGTGCAAAAAAACGCTGTTTCCATAGACTTTTCTCAGTCTCAGAAACAGCGTTTTATCGCCAGTCCCATTTTGGGATGATATAATTATAACTCTTTTCCTTTTGCATGTCATCGGCATATACCTTGCCAATTTATTTACATTTTTGTGCCATCCAATAGGACATTTTGTTTTCAGCATAAATCTTCAAGCAATGTCAGCACTTCAAACCACGAATCCATCTCGGTAGAAGGAACTGACCAAAGTCGTAAAGAAATGATGCCAATTGCCTGCGTTCGAAGTCTGTAATAATGCCGTGAGGAAATGTTGAGTCGGTATAACAGTTCGTTGTGAGAAAGTTTTTCGGGTGCAAGATATGTCATGTAGATTACTTCATACATTTTTTCGCCGTGTTCCGGTTTTCTCTTCAGAACGGTTAGTGCCTCATTCACTCGATCCAAGAGAAGTCTGGATTTTTTTATGCTTTCGATTCTACTTTCCAACTTTTTGTTATCCAAGCTAAGTTCTACATCGATGTAACGCAGTATAGCATCCAAATCATTCAAAGGGCGATCCAGTTCATCAACAATAGTCGTTGGAAAACACTCCAGTGCCCAAACAATACTTCGGTAATTTTGCAAAAGCATCTCGGTATTGTGATATGTACGACGCTTTTTATCTTTTTGCACCTGTCTGATCTTATCATCGTCAATATCAGCATCGCCAAGGATTCCACGCTGTGTCAGAAGCTTAATAAATGCTGCTGACTGCGCAGAAAGGCGGCTTTCCTGCTGTTCATATGCAGATTGTTCTGCTTTTTTATTCTCGCTCATAGTAACTCTCCTTTGATTTTTTGAATTCTGGAAAATGAACACAAGGTCCTCGTATATTCTCAAAATTCTCTAAAGGTGAGATATATACTACTTCCTTGCAGTCATAATTACAATTCTTACAATTCCAACAATGCAGAGAAAAATACGCGCGTATTATAGGGCTCGAAAGTGCAACGCGATTTTCAGCTTTGCTGTTTTCTCCCGGCTTTTCGATACGTTCAGCAGATGTTTTTACACTAAACCATGCGATCATGCGGGATAAGCGTTCATGGTCTGTACCTTCAATATGTACATTGGCTGCTGAAATGCGTATTTCTTCGATAATGCGTACAACATTCGCCTGTGTAGGCAGTGAAACCTCTGTACCGGTTTGATACAATTGATTAAAAATGAGACATCCATAGGAGCCGGGAAGACGATACAGCGCGAAGACATCCTTATACTTTTGAAAGAAACGCCATACTTTTGTCTTTTCCCATTTCCATCTCTGTCCCATGGTTTCCAAGGTTAATAAAGCTTTGCGTCGTTCAAATTGAACGGTTGGTGCCAATAAAGAGAAAATATTTCCTGAATCCTGCCAGACAGTATGACACCAAAGATCTAACCATGCATCCGATTCACTGAATTTACGGTTACTATCTGCCAGCCTCTGAGTAATATCTCTCGGAAGACAAATAAAGCCATATCCGTCACTCGCATAAACAGTACCTTCAGAACATTCAGCTCCAGAACATTTTACAACCCAGTCATTGATTTGATAGGTTAACTTTTTCGTTTTTGGATCCAAAGAGTAGCTGATATATCCTAAAGCGGATAATTCATTCATTATTTCTAAGGCCTGTGCTCGGCTCTTCAAACCAAGAATGCTTTTAAGTCCAACAATTCCACCAGACCACATTCCCGGAATTACCTCATTTTTGTATCCACAATAAAGGGCATGTCCCTTTCGAAACGCTGCACGAGATGCCAGCTTTGCCCAGTAACCCATTAGCCCCTTGCCCTGAGGTAAATATGCCCGAGACAGTTTTACCCACTGGTACTTTAACAAGCATTTCATAACAGCGTTCTCCTTTCTTAAATTTTGATATGAAAATAGGGCAGTCCTTATTTAAAGAAACTGCCCCTAATGAATATTTAGATTCTTACTCTCAAGCCTATAAGATTACCTGTTTTAATTCCAACCAGATACCATTGATCGTTTATCTCTATTCTGGTAGGAACCCATTTATTATTCACAAATACCTCCATACTTGTTCCGCAATGAAGCCCTCCATAATAATCATCCAAATCAAACCGAATATCCATCCGATCTGTATCATGATCATAAATCAATACGCCTTGCCTCATTTAAAGTATCCTCCTATGCTTTGGTAAAATTGAATACACATTTGAGCCTTGATATAAATTAAAGCCGGATTGATTATTACTCAATCCGGCTTTCTGTGGCAGTTATTGAATTATAGAGTTTTTTGGATTCTCATACTGAGATTTGGACAAAAGCAGTGAAAATCCAAAATGAATGGCTAAAATTTGCTTGTATTGCAATCCTGCAGTTTGATATTCTTCCTCTATGTAGCCCCCTTCCGATTTTACTTATTACTGTTTTGTTGCGTTTTTTCTTTTCGATACAATTGACGCAAATACTCTTCAAAAATACTACGTCGTATTAAAACCTTTTTGCCGATCTTATATACAGCCCCGGCCTCTCGTGCCATACGAGTAAATACTTTTAGCCCGAGACCATAATAATCAGCGCCTTGATAATAGGTTATAAAATCACGCTTTAACATTTCTATATCTTCATCGTCAAGCATATCCGAAAACATCCACAGGTTTCCACTCATTCCTCCTCCTCCTTAAAATTCAAAGTACTTGGTTCACGGAACCGTTCCAAATATTCATCAAAAATATCTCTGTTAATCAACACTGTACTATCCATTCGATAGATTGCTCCTGCCTCACTGGCAAGTTCCATCAGTTTTTTATGCTGAATGCTATAAACAATTTCCGCATCTTTATAGCGGAGAAACTGTTTACGAAGTCTCTTAGCACTTTCACGCACCTCATTGCGTTTTTTTAGGTCATAATATGCCTTTGTCTCGTCACTAATCATGATTTCATTCCTTTCTTTCTATTCAAATCATTTCTGTCATAACAAAAGCTAACCCTAAACGAAAAAAGAGAACACTCCTGAAATTACTTTCAAAAAGTGTTCTCTTAGCAGTAAGTGCTATTTTGCGTCTTGAGTTGACAACAATTCATTTTGCGCTGTATTTCTCCATATCGCTATGAAAAATTGTTGTCAATTTGTTGTCAACTGGGATTTGATGTGCTGCAAACCCGCATAAACACTGGGTTTATTTGTCCAGAGGCTTCATTGTCGGGAAGAGCAACACATCCCGGATGGAATAGCTGTCGGTAAGCAGCATCACCAGGCGGTCAATGCCGATGCCGATGCCACCTGTGGGGGGCATACCATATTCCAGCGCGTTGATAAAATCATTATCGATATCGCAGGCTTCCTCATCTCCGGCAGCCTTTAACTGCGCCTGCCGTTCAAAACGGGAACGCTGGTCAATCGGATCGTTGAGTTCGGAGAATGCATTGGCATGCTCACGTCCAACAATAAACAGCTCAAACCGTTCGGTATAATCGGGGTTTTCCGGTTTTCTCTTGGCAAGAGGAGAAATCTCCACAGGATGATCCATCAGGAAGGTGGGCTGGATCAGCTTGTCCTCTACAAACTGCTCAAAGAAAAGATTGAGGATGTCACCCTTGAGGTGGTGTTCCTCATACTCTACATGATGCTCCTTGGCAAGAGCACGTGCCTGCTCCAAGGTTTCCACCGTAGAGAAATCCACTCCCGCATATTTCTTCACCGCATCAACCATGCTCAGACGCTCAAAAGGCTTTTCCAGGTCAATAGCAATGCCATTATAGGTGATCTGGGCTGTACCCAGCACCGCTTTGGCCACATGACGGATGAGATTCTCGCATAGGTCCATCATGCCGTGATAGTCGGTATAAGCCTCATAGAGTTCCATCAGGGTGAATTCCGGGTTATGGCGCACGTCGATACCTTCATTGCGAAAAACCCGGCCAATTTCATAGACTTTGTCAAAGCCGCCTACAATCAAACGTTTTAAATGCAGTTCCAACGCAATGCGAAGATACATGTCAATATCCAGGGCATTATGGTGGGTGATAAAGGGACGTGCGGCCGCACCGCCTGCCTGGGTATGCAGGGTGGGAGTCTCCACTTCCAGGTAACCGTGAGTATCCAGATAATTTCTGATCTCCCGGATAATCATGGAACGCTTGACAAAGGTATCTTTAACATCAGGATTGACGATCAGATCTACATAACGCTGGCGATAGCGAAGTTCGGTGTCTTTGAGACCATGCCATTTTTCCGGCAGGGGCTGCAGGGATTTAGAAAGAAGCTTCAGGGAAGTCGCCTTGACGGAAATTTCCCCCTTCTGGGTCCGGAAGGCAGTTCCCTCTACACCCAGAATATCGCCGATATCCCACTTCTTAAATTCCCGGTAGTTTTCTTCTCCCACACCGTCCAACCGTGCATAGACCTGAATCCGGCCGGAGGCATCCCGGATATCCAAAAAGCTGGCTTTTCCCATCTTCCGGCAGCTCATCATGCGCCCGGCAATGGAAACCTCGCTGCCTTCCATGTCCGCAAAGTTATCTACAATTTCCTTAGCGGTGGTAGTCCGGGTATAGGTGGTAATCTCAAAGGGATTTTTTCCGGAATCCTTCAACTCCTCCAGCTTTTCCCTACGCACCCGCAGAATCTCGGACATTTCCTGCGCACTCTGTTCCGGCGCACTGTTATTTTGGTTTTCCTGCATCTTTCACGTCCCCCGTTCATTCTCTTTTGCGCTTTTCTACAGAAACAGATATAAGCGAGCTCTCATTCGCCGCGTATACCGCAGGAGAAAGCTCGCATCTGTCAGATACATCCAATTGCCACCATCAGGCTATTTTGTGATATCCAAAATCTCAAATTTCAGGATGCCCACAGGAGCCTCCACCTCGACGATATCACCAACCTTGTGACCCAAAAGTGCCTGTCCTACCGGGGATTCATCAGAGATTCTTCCGGCCATCGGGTCGGACTCGGTAGAACCGACAATCTGATAGATGACTTCTTCGTTGTATTCCAGATCCAACGCCTTCACCTTAGAGCCAATGCCTACATGCTCATTGGATAGTTCATCTTCATCGAGAACCTTTACATTTTTGAGCATAGCCTCCAGCTGAGCGATTCTCGCCTCAACAAATGCCTGCTCATTTTTCGCCTCATCATATTCGCTGTTCTCGGACAGATCGCCAAAGGAAAGGGCAACCTTGATCTTTTCCGCTATATCTTTTCGTTTGACTGTCTTGAGCTCTTCCAACTCATTTTCCAGTTTTTTCAATCCTTCGTCAGTCAAAACCATTTGTTTTTGATTTGCCACTGCGCATCT
Source organism: Zongyangia acetica (assembly GCF_038739695.1). Taxonomy (NCBI): domain Bacteria; kingdom Bacillati; phylum Bacillota; class Clostridia; order Eubacteriales; family Oscillospiraceae; genus Zongyangia; species Zongyangia acetica. Next base: position 76,597 of record NZ_JBBEWN010000002.1, read on the forward strand.
TCCTTTCAGTGTCTGGCCTTGGGGACCACGACAATATTTGTATTATAGGCGAACATTCCTGACCTGTCAAGACCTGGGTCCAGTTTGTTCTACAAAAGCTTTTTATCGCTCCTTTTGCTGTATTCTGGCCATATATTCACTGACATCTGCCGCAGGAATTGGGTTGCCATTGCAGATGCACCAGTCAATTGGCAGGCTTGCCAGTTCCCGCATACCGCAGAGCTGCCAAAGGGCTGCCAAAAAATCAGATTCCTCAATCAGCGGTGGTTTCAGGGCAAGGAGCTGTTCAGGGATTACCTGATGAAATCCACTGATCACCCGTCCATGTCCCCGTATGTTGGTCTTGTCGATTGTCACAATCGGCGGCAGGATTTCGTCGCTGTGCTGATCCACAAGTCCATGGGGTGCATAAACCACGCCGGAACGGTAGGCGTCGTCCTGGTTTTGTGAAACTAAGACAGACGCGCCATAGGTATCCATCATCTCTTCAGCCACCCCGTCGTACATAGCCTTGTTTGCCGTAGATACCCGCACAATCGTCGCATGACGGACAGCTTTCCTCACAAAGTCGGCACCAACCCCCCGCATATCCACAAGGCCAATACTTTTGCGGTAAAGAGGCAGAGGGGCCTGCTGCATACACTGCAGCACAAAATGCCGTGCCAAAGCATCTGCATATTCCCATACCGAGAGCCGGCAGAGCCCCAGTTCTTCCGGCGGTTCCACCTGTCGCGGTAGCACCAGCATCCGGCCAGCCCGGCCAGTCATTTCCGCAATTTCTTCCCAATCAATATCCAAAAAGCTACCCGGCCAGGTGATAACAGCAAATCTTATTTTGTCCACATTGACATAATCTATTTGAGATTCTCTCTTTTCAAATAGACGGCGGATGGAAAAACGCTGCTTCTCCATTCCATCCGAAGCACACAACACCACAAAGATAATCTCCACCCTCTTCCCATCCTGCCTGTCCAGATCCGTTGAGACAAGGTCCTGCAACATCATCCTATGGGAAAAAGATGAGAAAAAGACCTGATTTTCATCAGGTCTTTTGGAAATTCAAATCTGCCATATCCATTGTTTGAGAGGTATCACCTTTATGCTGCCGCATCCTCTTCCTCTGAAGATGACTCGCTGCTGGTGGATTCGCTGCTTTCAGAAGCGCTTTCTGTCTGTGGTGTAGTCTGGCTTCCCTCAGTGTCATTGAGTAGCATCTGATCCAGTACCGCAATCGCTCTTTGCAGTTGGGCATCTTCCTCTTCTTCCAAATCGTCAAAGGTAGTTCCATCTTCCATCTGGAGTGCCACTTCATAGTCTGGCTTAACACCTACGCCATCAAAGCAGGAACTATAGGGCGGATTAAAGGTACCTACGGTCAAATTGATGGCGGATCCATCATTGAGGGTGAACAGCTGCTGGATTTTTCCCTTACCAAAGGTAGTGGTACCCACACACCTGGCCATTCCATAGTCTTTCAGTGCCTGAGCAAAGAGCTCCGCAGCGCTGGCGGTCTTTTCATTCACCAAGACCACCATAGGCGTGCTATAGACATACCCGCCATCGGATTCAGCCAGGACCTCTGTCGTACCATCTTTGTAGGTAGCGGATACAATGGGGCCTTCAGGCAATAGAGTGTCCAGTACTTTGGCAGCAGCATCAATGGTGCCGCCTCCATTATCCCGCACATCAAAAATCAGACTGGTCGCACCATTATTCAGCATTTCGTTTAAGGCTTTTCCAAACTGATCCGAAGTCACATCGTTAAAGGTGGTAATCCGGATATATCCCTTTTCCCCAATGAGACGGGCCTCCACCGTGGGAATCTCCACATTGCGGCGGGTCATCTCCAGTTCTTCATCGGTATTGTCCCGGCGGACCACTAGGGTCACAGTAGTTCCGGCGTCGCCTTGAATCAGTTCCGCCGCCTGATCAATATTATCTGTAGTTAGATCGGTGTCATCAATTTTGACCACCATATCTCCCACCTGTAGCCCCGCGTTCTGTGCAGGGGAGTCATCATACACCTGGGTTACTCTCAAGGAACCTCCTTCTACTTCAAAGGATGCGCCTACTTCAACCCGTTTGCCAGCTAAAGACTCCTGCAACTCTTGATATTCCTTGGCGCTAAGATAAGAGCCATATTCGTCTCCAATACCCTCAATATAGCTGTGGGCTAGGGCATCGTTGAGCTGGGTTTCATCAATGGTTCCGCTGTAATTTTGCCGGACAATCCGGTCCACCTCAGCAATCTTCGCATACATAGTTTCACGCTCTTTGACATTGTGAACCTTTTCGTTGAAATTGTTCATGGCGAAAACCATGGCGATGCAAAAGGTGACGGCTGCGGTGATAATCATAAATGTAATCGCCGCACCCAGTGATATTTTTTTACTCATGAATCTGCTCCTTATGGCTGCTTTCCCTGCTAGCCTTGCAGGTAGGGCAGCGGATTTACATCATCTCCATTGATACGGACTTCAAAGTGGAGATGAGCGCCGGTGGACCATCCGGTAGAACCGACATAAGCGATGGTATCGCCCCGGCTCACCTTCTGTCCCTCAGAAACCGCAATGCCGCTGGTATGGGCATACAAGGTACTGTAACCACCGCCATGGTCGATGATGACATACATACCATAACCCACTCCATCTGTATAGGCGTAATTGGTTTTGATGACAGTGCCGTCATTGGCCGCCACAATGGGAGCACCATAGACACTGGCACCAGAAATGTCAATGCCAGTATGGAAATCAGTATTGTTAAAACGCCAACCGTAGTAAGAAGTAATATTGCTGAAGCCAGGCAGCGGCCATCCGAATTCACCGCCGACAAACTCACTACCCTGACCAGATCCACTATTCTGGGCATCCTGGATAATCTGGGATATCTCTGCCGATGCAGCTTCCATCTGCTGTTGGATGGTGGCTTGGTTCGCTAAATACTGCTCCTCAAGCTGGGTGATGTAATCGATCTCATCTTCAGTCTGGTCAAGTTTGCTATCCAGATCCTGTTGCTTCGCATCCAGCTGTGCCTTATCGCTCTCGATTTCTGCTTTGGCATCATCTAAAACAAGCTTGTCTTCTTCCAGGGACTTCTTGTCTTCCTCCAGCTCTGCCTTGTCGTTCTTTAGGTTATCAATCAGTTCCTTATCTTGATCCGTAATCCGCTGGACAACATCAGCCTTGGTCAAGAAATCATAGAAACTGTCGGCACCAAGGATCAATCCTAGGGAACTTGCTTCCCCACGCATATACATGGCTCTGAGCCGCTGCTTAAACAGCTCGAAGTTGTCGTCGATGTTCTTTTCCTTTTGCTGAATATTCTCTTCTGTCTGGGCAATCTTTGCCTCCGTGGTGGAGATGCTGTCCTCCAAAGCCCCTATTTTCTCGGTGAGGACCGATATTTCCTGCCGGATGATGCTGATCTGGGAATCTAGCTGGCTTTTTTCTGCCAGCTTCTTTTCCCGTTCTGTCTTTGCGTTGTCAATCTCAGCCTGAAGGGCATCCTGTTGATCCTGCAAATCCTCTAGCTGGTCCTGCAGTTCATCAATCCGGTCCTGATCTACTGAAGATTGCTGAGAGGATTCTTCCTCCGCTGGAGGCTGTGTCTCCTCATCAGCAGCATAGGCACCACAGGTGGCAATAATCATGCATATGCATAGTAGCAATGCTGTCCATTTCAGTTTCCGCCTTTTGGGCATGTCGCATCCCCTCCCTAGAGTTTGATTTTATCCCATTATTTGTTTTCGGTAATGGTGTCAAAACACTATACCTTCAGATATTTTCTCACAAACACAAGGCTCCCTAATGCTCCTAGGAGGATGCCTCCCACGCCAAAACCAAGAGCCAACTGTCTCGCCACCGCCGTAAAAGGCACCACATTCATAAAAGCCTCTTGAATCCACTGAGAGGAAACAGGCGCCTGATCCACATAATAGATCAGGAGGTTATAGCCGCCCCACAGCAGGAAAAAGGATAGGATAGCGGAAATGAGCCCCAGAAGGATTCCCTCCACCAAAAACGGCATCTTAATAAAACCATCGGTGGCTCCTACGTATTTCATGATATTGATCTCTTTTCTGCGGTTGAAAACGGTGATCTTGATGGTATTGGAAATGATGATCATGGATACAACCAGCAGAATTCCAACAATAACGATTCCCGCCACATAGACAATATGCTTGATTGTAGTCAGCGTACCTGCAATTTCGGTAGGCGCCCTAGCATAATCCACCCCGTCGATTTGCTCAATGGCCTGCTGGGTCTCCGCCAGCTTAGAAAGATCGTCTACCTTCACCCGGAAGGAAAAAGGCATGGGGTTTTGATCCTTCAAATCTTCAAAAAACTCGTCCTGCTCCCCTACGCTTTCCAGCGTCTGAGCCAGAGCCTCCTCTTTGGAAACAAAGATCACGTCGGTTAGATTATCTGTCTGGTTGAGCTGCTCTTCGATATCGTCCACGTCCGATTCGGGAACATCCTCCTGGACGAATACCACCATCTCATTCTGATCCTCTACATATCCCACAATGGAATTAATGTTGATGGACACCAGCACTGCCGCCCCAATAAGAAGCATGCAGGCGATGAGAACGCCAATGGAAGCCAAGGACATAAGACGGTTGACCCAAAAGCCGCGGAAACCCTCTTTCAACAGATAACGAAAACTACTTGCCTTCATCAGTTGACCTCCAATCGTTATGGTCAGACACAATCCTGCCACTATCTAATGTGATCACTCGGCGGTTAAATTTCGCGACCAGGTCGTGTTCATGGGTCACCATAATGATGGTGGTACCGCAGCGGTTAATTTCATTCAGAAGATCCACAATTTCAAAGGACAACTCAGGGTCAATATTGCCGGTGGGTTCATCGGCGATAATCAGAGAGGGGTTGTTCACCAGGGCCCGTGCCAAGGCTACCCTCTGCTGTTCACCACCGGAGAGCTGCTCCGGTAGAGATTTTGCCTTGGAGGCAAGCCCTACAAGGCCCAGTATGTAGGGGACACGCCGGCGGATATCATGATAGGAAACATTGGTTACCCGCAGCGCAAAGGCCACGTTGTCATATACATTCATATTGGGGATCAATCGGAAATCCTGGAACACCATGCCCAGGGTTCTCCGGAATTTAGGAATCTGTCGGCGCTTAAGGCTCCCCAGGTCAAACCCGTTGACCATCACCTTTCCTGACGTAGGCTTCTCTTCCCGCATGATCAATTTGACCAGCGTACTTTTTCCCGCGCCAGAAGCCCCGACCACAAAAACGAATTCTCCCTTATCAATGAACAAATTCACATCTTTGAGCGCATGCGTGCCCGTAGGATAATCCTTGGACACATTGCTGAAACTTATCACTTTTGCACCGCCTCTTGGATTTCAGTTGGTTCAACTGGGACAAAAGGATATCTCTATCCCAGCGAAGGGTCTATCTGAAAGATAACATCAAAATGCGCCTGACGGCGCATTTTTCATTGCGGGGATGTTGTGTTCCTGCATCTCTTATTTGTTGTCATCAGTATTTCACAGGGTTAGCCGTCAAATATTTTTTCACCATCAACGCTACCTTAAAGATGATGGCATGGTCGAACTCCCGCAAATCCAAACCGGTCAATTTCTTGATTTTTTCCAGCCGGTAAACCAGGGTATTTCTGTGTACAAACAATTTTCTCGATGTCTCGGAGACATTGAGGTTATTTTCAAAGAACTTTTGGATCGTGAAAAGAGTCTCATGATCCAGGCTCTCAATGGAACCCTTTTTAAAGACTTCCCGCAAGAACATCTCGCATAAGGTAGTGGGAAGCTGATATATCAACCTTGCGATTCCCAAATTGTCATAGCTGACAATGGATTTCTCGGTGTCAAATACCTTACCCACTTCTAGCGCCACCTGGGCTTCCTTGAAGGAGCGGGCCAGATCCTTGATACCGGCCACAGAAGTACCGATACCTACCACAACCCGGGTGTAGAACTCGCTGCCCAAAGTATCCACAATAGAGCGGGCCAGCTTTTCCAGGTCTTTAGATTCAATTCCAGGCTTAATCTCTTTGACCAGCACGATATCGGACTCGCTGATGTTGAATACAAAGTCCTTCTGCTTGTCCGGGAAGAGGTTCTGGATGACATCAAAGGCAGAAATGTCGTTGGAGGACACAATGCGGATGAGCAGTACCACACGGTTGATGTCCGTATTAAAATGGAGCTCTCTTGCCTTGACATAGATGTCCCCAGGCAGGATGTTGTCCAAGATGACATTCTTGATAAAGTTGTTGCGGTCATACTTTTCGTCGTAGTATTGTTTGATGCTGGACAGGGATACCGCCAAAATGCCGGCAAACTTAGCCGCCATGTCGTCCGTTCCCTCTACAAAAACGGCATAGTCGGGTTTCATTCTTGTGCCGAACGGCTTATAAGTATAACCGTCACGGACAAAAATGTCGTTGGACTCCACCAGATCCAGTGAAATGTATTCGCTGGTTTCACCGATCCTGGTCAGATCACTGCACGAGATAATGGTGGCAGTGTCGTCCACTACGCCGATCACCCGATCCAGTGTGTCGCGCATCTGATGTACTACGCCTTGAAATAATCTGTTCGACATAACCTTTTATTCCCCTTCTTCTACAAATTGCGGACGCATAACCTGCGAAAAGCTTTTATGTAAAATGTACGAAACTGCTCTTATATATTTTACACAAAAAAAATACAATTTGCAACATTTTGATGAATAAAAGTTGTTAAAATCTCCTGATTTTTTGTAAAACCTCCAACTTTGGCGTAATACAGGCCTTATTTTACCCCAAGAATTTTGAGATTATATGAACAGAACATAAAGAAATCCGAGGCTTTCCAGTAAATCCCTTTGGATTTTTTAGCTTTTTCGTATACGTTCAACAAATTGCACAAATCCCTAAAGTAGGCATTTCAGCTGCTGTAATTCCGCCTCCGTCAGCTCCCTGCACTGGCCAGGAGCCAGCTTCTCATCTAGATCCAGATTCCCCATCCGGATTCTTTTGAGGGTCAGCACCCGGCCGCCGAGCGTCCCAAACATCCGCTTAATTTGGTGGTACATTCCCTCTTGGAGCACCACAATGCATTCCTGGCGTCCTTCCTTCTCCACCAGGCGCAGCTGAGCACTTTTACAGATTTGGCCTTGGCCGATATCAATCCCCTGGGCAAAGGCCTCCACCGCCCGCTGATCCAGGAGAATGTCCGCTGTTGCCACATAGGTTTTGGGAATATGCTTACGGGGAGAAAGGATATCATGGGCAAACTGGCCGTCATCTGTCAACAGGACAAAGCCCTCGGTGTCTTTATCCAGCCTTCCCGCCGGAAATAATCCTTTGCGCCGCAGAGATTCCGGCACCAGATCTACTACGGTAGGCGCCTTGGGATCATTGCTGGCAGAGATGACACCCTGGGGCTTGTTCATCATCAGATAAATGTGCTTTTTATATTCAATCAGTGTCCCATCCAGCAGAATTTTGTCCAATTGGGGATCAATTTTTTCGTCAGCTGATCTCACCGTTGTCCCATTGATTTTGACCCTACCCTGCCGCACCAAAGCCTTGACCTCTTTTCGGGAGCCGCAGCCTGCGGCAGCCAGGATTTTGTCCAGACGTTCCATATAGCCATCTCCTTTCACAACAGTATTCGTCCTCAGAATTTAGGATTATTATAACACACACATCCGAAGTCATCACCTTTTTCTCCCCAATGTAGAGCATATCCGCTTCCCATCCCGCATATAGATAGGATAGTTTCGAAAAGGCCCCGGTTCCCCGGGTCCTTGCTCCTGTGACACCATTACGATTCGGAGAGGAAGGGGAAACCATGTTCGTCAAATCCTTTAAAACCAACAAAAAAACGCTCATCGGCGGGCTCTGTGTAATACTGGCCACTCTTTGCCTGTGTATCTGGGCCCTGTCTTCTGCTGAGGATGTAGAGACCACGTCATCTCAAAAAAAGACGGGGACCCTGACCTACAAAGCGGCTACCAACGAGGAGCGATTGGCCTTTCTTTCCCATTTCGGCTGGGAGGTAGAAAGTGATCCCGCCGAAATTGTGGAACTCATCATCCCCTCTGAATTTAATGAAATCTATGAAAATTACAATGCCATGCAGAAAAAGCAGGGGTTGGACCTGGAGAAATACAAGGGAAAAACAGCAAAACGCTATTCTTATGTTGTGACCAACTATCCCGGTGTACCAGAGGGAGTCAGGGCTAATATGGTAGTCTACAATGACAAGATCATTGCCGGTGACATCTGCAGTCTGGAACTGGATGGCTTTATGCATGGTTTTCAGGCTGAGCAATCCTCATAACGTTCCTCCTATCGTCTCAAGCAGAAGGCCCGGAAAAATCTTCCGGGTCTTCCGCTTTGATAGTGGCGGGGGATCCTTCTAAGGTTTTTCTCTTTCATTTCTCGATACAATAGATTTTCGGCAGCTTAAAATCCGCAAAAAGCCGGCGCTATGCGCCGGCTTTTTATGTCTTTTGTCTTTTCATTTTCCTTCCAAGCCAGGAAAGAATATCAGGAGAAAAGTTCAGCAGGATAAGGCCTACCGTTGTGACCAAGACATCCGCACTATACACAAAATCGGTGAAGCCGCCCTGAGACATAAGGGCAAACTTACTCGCCATCACTGCAGCCAGGGTCACCGTTACTGGTGTCTTGGGAAGCTTAATCATCAGCAGGAATCAAGTTAATTATTATTAAGCAATCCCTTTCATATCTTCTGGGGAAGAAGTGAAACTATTTTGAGAACCTATCATACGTTCTTGCTTTACTATACCCCACTCTAAAATCATGAGTGCTACAAAAATCCAAAAGTGCTTTTCATAGATATAGCTATAACGTCCAGAAATCATACAATTGATGAAAACAATACATAGCCCCACCCCATAGAAAAGGGAACGACTGGTTTTGTATCGGAGTAATTGTACTAGGCATAATGCGATACAGCTCCATACTCCTAACGAGGCTCCTAATTTTAGTATCCCTCCGCTAAGAAAATCAGAAATAAGGAAATTATGAGGAGTCATCCAATATTGAGCTTTGGGCTCATAACTTTCATAAAGTTGATCTAATTTCTCACTCGAACGAACATCATATAGATAAGCTTCATAAGAAGTACCTCTTCCTACCACCATTTCCATAGGAGAGTAAGAGGCAGCTTCGTCTAAGGCGAGTCCCCAAATAGCTGCTCGCTTAGCAAACATGCTTCCTTCTCCAATACTATCAATAATAGTATCAATACTTCCCTCGGTCATTTCATTTCCAGTTTCCTCAACATAGCTTTCATATTTTGATTGAGACAAATTTTGGAATGCTCGAAAAAACGGAGCATTAATAGAAAAGACCATAAGCGCCACCAAGACTAATGCTGCCGCATTCTTCCACACCTGAGACTTTTTACCTTTATAGGCAGTACTGATAATCTGATATCCTGCAATAATTATCAGGGCAGGAATTAAAGTCAAATAAGTTCTCCGGGAACCACAAAGATAAAGGACGGGGAAATTGACCAAAGAAACCATAAATATTGCAAAATACTTTTTAGCCAAAGACAAATTGGAATTGAGGAGCAAAACCAATAAAACCAAAAAGCCAATAAAGACTACAGTAGCAAAACGGTTGTAATCTACCAACATAGAAAGTCTGCGATAGTAAGGTACAGGAAGAATTTCCCACACAAAATAATTAAATAGAGTAAATACTGCCAAGAAAGTCCCTGAAACTCCTATGTTCCATAAGATCCTAGTAATTTTTCCCCTATTCTCACAATAAAAAACTAACATAACGCAAAAGAACGCCATAGGGACGACTACTATATATTTTACTACTGCCAAATCTTTCGCAGGGGAATAAAAGATACCGATAATGTCTAAAAGAATATAAGCCGACAAAAAGATAAGCAGCCATTTAGATGCCGCTACTCGGCGGATTAAAAGCAAAAAGCGCTCTTTGGCTTTTCGCCATCCTCCTCGTAAAAACAATACCAGAAAAAGTACTGCCGTAACAACAAAAGGGACTTCAAAAATAGAAAATGGCAGATGGATGCCAATTTCTAAAACCATAAAAAACAGGGTAATATGAAGAAAAGCTTCAAATATACTGGGAAGCTTTCCGTACTTCCTCCACCAAGTTTTACTAACCATAGGATTCCCCTTCCTCTACACGATTTATTTTTCTTTGCCTAAATATTATAAATCAAAGAAGAATTAAAAATGTGAATCAATTCTAAAAAAACAGCCGCATAAGCGGCTGTTTTTCTTTTTTAGCCTTCAATGGGAGCGATATCCCAAATATCTTCGGCATACTCCCGGATGGTCCGGTCACTGCTGAAGCGTCCGGCAGACGCCATATTCATCCAGCAGCGGGATGCAAATTTCATCCTGTCCTTGTATTCCTTATTGACCTTGAGCTTAGCTGCAATGTAGGAAGGCAGATCATATAGCAGGTAGTAATTGTCCGGATCGTGCCATGATGCCCCTTTGAGTAAACTATCATAAAGCTCCTGGAACATTCCTGTTCCTCCGTCGTCAAATGTGCCGTCGATCAGGGTGTCCAGTATCCGCCGGATCCGCGCATTACCTTCATACAGGGCCGCCGGATCATAGTCCTTCAGCGCTTCGAGTTCCTCCACCCGGGCGCCGAATATGTAGTTATTCTCCATGCCTGCGGCTTCTACAATTTCCACATTGGCTCCGTCATAGGTACCCAGGGTTACGGCACCGTTGAGCATGAACTTCATATTGCCCGTTCCCGAAGCCTCTGTCCCCGCTGTAGAGATCTGCTCCGACACATCTGCCGCCGGGAAGAGCCGCTCTCCATAAGAAACATCGTAGTTGGTGACAAAAATCACCTTTATCAAATCATTGACCTCCGGGTCATTGTTGATGAGCTTTGCCACCTCGTTGATGAATTTGACGATAGCTTTGGCCCTCATATATCCAGGAGCGGCCTTGGCTCCGAAAATGAAGACAGTGGGGGTAAAATCGGCGATGACTTTGTCCTTCAGACAATAGTAAATATCCAAAATCGCCAGGGCATTGAGGAACTGCCGCTTGTATTCATGCAGGCGTTTAACCTGGATATCAAAGATAAAGTCTGGGGAAAGTTTCATCCCCTCTCTCTTCCAGATCATATCACACAGACGCTGCTTATTGATCTGCTTGATATCCTGGAAGGACTTGAGAACCTGTTCATCCGTACCAAATTTTTTCAGCTCCTCCAGCTGATCCAAATCAGTAACCCACTGGTCGCTGCCCAGCAGCCTGGTGATATAGTTGGCCAGATGAGGATTGGCCAGCACCAGCCAACGCCTCTGGGTAATGCCGTTGGTCTTGTTGTTAAAACGCTCCGGATAGAGCTCATACCAATCGTGGAGCTCCCGCTGCTTGAGAATTTCGGTGTGAATCCTTGCCACACCGTTGACCGAATGGCTCAAATAGATAGCAAGACGCGCCATGTGGATTTTTCCATCCTGGATGATAGCCATTCCTTCCGCTTTTTCCTCGGGGATGCCCGCCGCCGCTAGATCCTTTTGGAGCTGTGCGTCGATCATGGTGATGATCTCCACCATGCGGGGAACAATGCCTTCCACCAGCTCAATATCCCATTTTTCCAGAGCCTCGGCCATGATGGTATGGTTGGTGTAAGCAAAGGTATTGCGGACAATATCCAGGGCATTTTCAAAGGTGACGCCCTCCTCATCAATGAGGATCCGCATCAGCTCCGGAATGGAGAATACCGGATGGGTATCGTTGAGCTGGATGGCGTTGTATTTGGCAAAGGCGGACAGAGAGCGTCCGTTTTCTTTATGAGTACGAACAATGTCCTGCAAGGACGCGCTGGAAAGGAAATACTCCTGTTTGATTCTCAGCTTTCTGCCTTCATCGGTGCTGTCGTTGGGATAGAGCACCCGGGTGATGTTCTCCGCATAATTTTTTTCTGCCACAGCCGCGTCGTACTCATAGTCGTTAAACTTCTCAAAGTCAAATTCTTCTACGGCCTCGCACTGCCACAGGCGGAGGCTGTTGATGGTCTGGGTATGATAGCCGATGACCGGCATGTCGTAGGGCACCGCCCTGACCTTTTTCCCTTCCAGTTCCACCAGACATCCTCTGTCCTCCCGGCGTAAGCTCCAGGGATCGGGATATTTGAGCCAATTGTCAGCATACTCCTTCTGGAAGCCATCCTCAAACTCCTGCCGAAACAGGCCGTACCGATAGCGCAGGCCATAACCGTTCAGCGGCATGTTCAATGTGGCGCCGGAATCCAGGAAACAGGCAGCCAGACGACCCAAGCCGCCGTTGCCCAGACCTGCATCGCCCACTTCTTCCAGCAGGTTAATATCCAGGTCCAGTTTCTCCATTTCCTCTTTGAGCTCATCATAGATGCCCAGGTTGATCAGATTGTTCTGAATCATCCGGCCCATGAGGTACTCCGCCGACAGATAATAGGCGTTTTTTACTTCCCGCTGTTTCTCTACCGTCTCATCATGGAGGGGAATCAGTTCCCGCATGATGGCCTTGGACAGCAGTGCACTGATCAATTCCCCTGTCAGATCTTTTTTCTGCACCCGGCATAGCTGGATGTCGCGTTTTACTTCTTCTGCAATTCTCTTGGTGTCAAGCATTCAGATTCCTCCCATTTCTCCGGCGTATTCGTTTCGTTTGTCCACTAAGAGGGTTCGCCGGTACTCCCCATTAGGGTTGGCGTCTTTTGCGCCTTGGCTATCTCTCGTATATACTGCACAGTGCTTTCAGCTTCTCTGAAAGCGCCGGGGTTAGCATTCCTTTGTTCATCCTCCACTGCCAGTTTTTCCCCACGGTGGAGGGTTCGTTCATCCGGGCCTGATCCCCCAGCAGGAGCAGATCCTGCATCTGAACCACAGCCAAATCCGCAACGCTGGCAAAGGCACAGCGGATCGTTTCCCAGGTGAGGGGCTCTGTTTCGGCCTTGCATCCCAAATAATCCGCTGCAAAGTCTTTGACCTTGTCAGGTGCATGGAGAAAAAATCCGCAGAGGGTTTCATTGTCATGGGTTCCTGTATAGACCACGCTGTTCTTTTTATGGTGATGCGGCAGATAAGCGCTGCGCTCCTCTGGGGAAAAAGCGAACTGCAGCACCTTCATACCAGGAAGCCCCGATGCCTCCAGCAGCTCTGTCACCCCGTCGGTGAGCTGGCCCAGATCTTCCGCAATCATGGGCCGGTCCCCCATCTGCGCCTTCAGTTCCCGGAAAAAGTCCATTCCAGGCCCTTTGCACCAGTGCCCGCCCCGCGCGGTTCGATTGCCCCAAGGAACTACCCAGTAATCGTTAAATCCCCGGAAATGGTCGAAGCGGATCATATCACAGCGCTGGAAAGCGGCGCGGATTCTCTGCATCCACCAACGGTACCTATCCCCACGGTGGATTTTCCACCGGTAAACTGGATTTCCCCAAAGCTGTCCATCCTCGCTGAACAGATCCGGCGGCACCCCTGCACAGAGCACTGGCCGAAGATCCTCATCCAGCAAAAACAGCTCCGGATGGGACCAGACGTCCGCACTGTCATAGGCCACATAGATGGGAAGATCCCCGATCAGTGTAATCCCTTGTCGATTTGCGTATAATTTTATGTTTTTATACTGTTTGTAAAACAAAAACTGTGTAAAAACGACATATTGGATTTCGTCTTTCATTTCTTGCGCCAAGGATTTTAGGGCTTCCGGCTCCCGATTTTTTGCGCCCTGTTCCCATTCATACCACGGCGCATTCTGAAACTTCCGTTTTCCCGCCATGTAAAGAGCATAATCCTTCAGCCAGTATCCGCTGCTCCGGCGGAAGGCCTCCACCTCCTTGGCATAGAGGTTCCATCCCCGCTCATAGGCTTTTCGCAGCAGTGGCAGCCGGTGGTCAAACTGAGCTTTGAAATCCACCTTGTGCGGATCCCCTACCAGGAGGCGATCGTCGATTTCCTCCTGCTCCAGCAGCCCCCATTCCACCAGCAAATCCAAATCGATGAGATAGGGATTCCCCGCAAAGGTGGAAAAGGACTGATAAGGAGAGTCTCCGAAGCCGGTAGGGCCCAGCGGCAGCATCTGCCAGCAGGAAATACCGCTTTCCTTCAGAAAATCGGCAAACCGATAGGCTTCCCTTCCCAACGTTCCGATGCCGTGGTTGCTGGGAAGGGAGGTAATATGCATGAGAATTCCCGCTTTTCTCTCTTTTTCTTGGGGCTTATGGTGCAACTGCACCTTTACCTTGGTCATGATGCTCCCCCATTTCTCTGTCAAGGTCTTCGCCTTTATATCCGTTATCTATCTTTTCTTCCGTCCATCCGGTGGAACCCCGTTCAATAATCTTGCAGGGATACACGGAATGGCGGTGGTTTCCCTTCTGCTCAATGATATCCAGCACGGTGGTCACCGCCTCCAAGGCCATCTGTTCACTGGGCTGGCAAACGGTGGTGATCCCCGGATAGGTAAACTCGGTCAAATCTAATCCGTCAAAGCCCATAATGGCAATGTCCTCCGGAATCCTTTTGCCCGCCTCCAGGACGGCCCGCATAGCTCCTACTGCCATCACATCCGAAATGGCAAAGATGGCCGTCACATCTGTCTCCCGGAGCAGGGAACGAGCCGCCTCGTAGCCGCCTTTGTAGGTGAAGTTACAATTTTTGTGGATATGCTCATCATAGCCAATACCATACTCCCCCAAAGCCTTGAGATAGCCTTCCAACCGCAGGCGATTGATGCTTTTTTCCTCAAAGGCGCCTGCCAGGATACCAATACGGCGATGGCCCCGCTCCAGAAGGTAGCGGGTGGCCCGATAGGCCTCCAAGGTATCATCAATGGAAATGGTGGAGTAGCATTCCCCCTCCATATCGCTGGATACCTGGATGGTGGCAAAGACAAAAGGAACCTTCAGAATGGAAAGCCTCTCTTTGGAATACTGGAAAATTCCCCCCAAAAAGATGATGCCTTCCAGCCGCCGCTCCATCTGCAGCTCCGCCGCAATGTGGATTTCATCTGCAAAATCGTCGGCCTGGGTCAGAAACATGGCATAGCCTCTCCGGGCCAGTTCTCCTTCAATAACCCGCAGCATGGGAGAAAAGAAGGGGTTGGTAATTCCCTTGACTACCACACCGATGGTCCGGCTTTTGATCCTTTTCAAGTTGCGGGCGCTGTTGTTGGGCATGTAGTTGTGTTCATTCATTACCCGCAGTACCTTTTGCTTGGTTTTGGCATTGACATCCGGATGATTGTTGAGCACCCGGGACACAGTGCTGACTCCAACACCGCTGAGCCTGGCAATATCCCGGATATTCATGCTCCCCATGGCGTCTTCCCCCCTTTCCCTTTCGAGATCATCCGTTGAAGGAAACGTTTCCGGTATGGTTACCGGAAACGTTTCCAACTTTTGCGGATATCATATCATAGTGTATTCTCTTTGTCAACATGCAAAAATAAAAAAACAGCCCGAAGGCTGTTTTTTCTCTTTTCCCGAATGAGCCTGCCATCAAATAGAGGATGGCAGCCGGCCGGAGAAGGGGCGTATATTTCTCCGGCCAAGCGACCACCAAAGGGGCTCAATCCGTTTTAATTGCCGCATCGAATTCAATTTCTGAAGGAGGAAAATTGATTCTGCGGACAAAGGAGATAGCTTCTTTGAGGCCAAAAATCCGATCCATTCCGTTGTCCTCCCATTCAATAGACAGAGGGCCAGTATACTGCATGGCATTGAGTTCCCGGATGATCTCTTCAAAGTTGACATCACCATGGCCCAGTGAACGGAAATTCCAGGCACGCTTGGTGCTGCCAAAGGGCAGATGGGAACCGAGAATACCCCTGCGGCCATCATAGCTGACACTGGCGTCTTTCATGTGAACATGGAAAACATAAGGGGCAAAGTCCTGCAAAAACACGGTGGGATTGACCCCCTGCCAAATCAGATGGCTGGGATCGAAATTAAGTCCAAAGGCCGGATGACCATTCATCTTTTTCAGCAACCGCTGGGTAGAGTAGTAGTCAAAGGCAATCTCCGTCGGATGAACCTCAAAGGCAAATTTGACATTTTTCCGCTGGAATTCATCCAAAATAGGGGTCCAGAGGGAAACAATCCTATCGTAGCCCTCCTCGATCATCTCTTCTGTGGTCTGGGGGAAAGAGTAGAAAAACTTCCAGATGGGGGAACCCAGAAATCCTGTCACAATGGAAACGCCCAAATTGTTACAGGCCGTGGGCACCTGCATCATAAAGTCAATGGCCCACTTTCTAATTTCTTCTGGTTTGCCAGCAAACCGGGCAGGGGCAAAGTTATCCAGACGCGGGTCATAGAGATCCCCTACACATTGTCCTGCCAGAGCAGCGCAGATAGCCCACATCTTCAGGCCATGGCTGTGGAGGATCTCCAGCCGCTCTTCGCAATACTCCTTGCTGGAGGCCGCTTTCTCGATGCTCAATACCGACTCGCTTACCGCGATTTCCAGCCCGTCAAATCCCAGGCTGCCTGTGAGTTCACAAAGTTCCTCCAGTGGCAGATCTCCCCACTGGCCGGTCGCCAGTGTAATTGGTCGATTCATAGCAGTGCTCCTTTCTATTGACGCAGGCTTTCCTTGCGGTTATAGGCAGCCATCAGAACAATGAGGATGGCACCCATAATAATGTCCCGAACGGCAGGGCTTGTATTGATAGCGGTCAGGAAGTTGGAAAGCACTGTCAGAAGCAGGGCTCCAAACACCGTACCTGTAAAGTTTCCTTTGCCGCCGGAAAGGAGGGTGCCGCCGATGACGACAGCTGAAATGGACATCATAGAATAGCTGTCAAATGTAGCGCATTGAGCTTGGCTGTAGTATCCCGCAGCGATAAATCCGCCGATGCCTGCCAGCATACCGCCTACTGCGTAAGCAATCAAACGGACCTGTTTTACCTTGATCCCGCTCAGGTAGGCGGCCGCGTCGTTGGTACCGATAAGCATGAGCCGGTAGCCGAAACGGGTGTATCGAATCAAAACCACTGTGAGGACGAAAAAGCAGATGGCCAGCAGGAAAATGCCGGGGATAAAACCAAAATACCGGGTGGTCAGCAGTTTGCTCATCTCTTTTGCCGCTGTTCCTCTAGGTGCTCCGCCGGATATAATCAGCTGTACCTTGCCTAGGATGTTGGAAACACACATGGTCATAATGAGGGCAGGTAATCCAACATAGGAGACACCGATGCCATTGATGGCGCCGATGACAACGCCTACCAGAATACAGACGATAAGGGTGGGAAGGATCATTGACGCATCCCCCTTCATCATCTCTACACTGATGACCGCCGTGGTGGACATAACTGCGCCAGCGGAAAGGTCAATACCGCCGTTGCCAGAAATAATGATGATGCACTGTCCTGCGGAGGCAAAAACCAGAATGGAGGCGATGGCGGCAATACTGCTCACCGTGCCCATATTCATGGCCTGGGGACGGAAAACACCTGTAATGATAAACAGGAGAACCGCTAGAACAAGGGCCATGATGGCTTGATTTTTCCAGAGATCTTTGATATGTTCTCTCATTTAGAATCCTCCTCCTTCCCAGTGACCAACTTTTTCAGTCGTCGCCGTCCTTTTTTGCTGGCAAGAACCGATAAAGTCAATCCCAGCAAAATAATCATTTCTGAAATCAGGTCCTGATAGAAGTTGGAAAGCTGGAAGCCCGGGATCAACGCAGGCAGCAGCTTGATGAACAAATAGGAAACCGTGTTGGTGACAAAGGCCAGAAAAAGGGCACCCAGCATACCGCAGATCATGCTGCCCCATCCTCCGCTGATCAGCACGCCGCCCAGCAGGCAGGCTGCTACAGAAGTAAGGGTCATGACATCACCCGAGATCGGGTTGCCGCTGGCGATCATTGCAGTCATGCAAAGTCCTGCCAGCCCCACAAAGATACCGCAAATAAAGTAAGAACGGATGGTGATTTTCACCGTATCCAGGCCGGTGGCATAGGTGTTCTTTTCTGATCCGCCTAAGGCATAGATTTCTTTGATCGCCGGATAGCGTTTCAACGCTGTCCACACTCCCAATACAATGAGGAGCAGATACAGGGTGGTGGGCAGTCCCAAAATGGTTCCGTCATAGAACTTCCACACCGCCTGCGGCACACTGCCTTGCGGCTCCGGCATTAAGATAACATTGATTCCTTTGATAATATAGCTCATTCCATAGGTGGCGAGCATGGGAGGAATACGCAGATATCCTACAATGATACCGTTGAGGGTGGAAACAACCACGGCCGCCAGGAATCCGACGATCCAGGCCAGCCAAATCGGCATTCCCGTATAAGTAGGCAGCATTACGGCCAACACATTGACCATGGACATCTGGATTCCCACTGAAAGGTCGATATTGCCTGTTAAGATAACAATACTCTGGGCCATGGTCAGCAGGATCAAGGGGGTATTCTTTGAAAAGATCATGCTGAAGTTATTGGCCGAAAAGAAACCGGCGCCTTGGGTAATGATGTTTAAGATAATGACAATCAGCAAAAGAATCAGGCCCATAAATTCGGGAGCTTTCCGCAGGGATGCAAATCCTTTTGCCGCTTTTTGGCCTTTTCCCGTCATGATCTCTCCACCTCCTGCTCTTCTGGTTGCAGTCCCATCATGGCTGCCACCAGATGGTCTTCTGTCAGGGTATCGCCGGACAGCATACGGCTGATCTTTCCTTCATAGAACACATAAATCCGATCGCAGATGGCCAGCAGCTCTTCATTGTCGCTGGACACCATCAGCACTGTCATTCCCGACTGGATCGCCTCCCGTAGGAAACCTTGCAGCTCCCGACGGGCCGACACGTCAACGCCTTTGGTTGGGTCGTCCAACAGCAAAAAGTCAGGCGCCGCGGAAATCCAGCGGCCAAATGCAACCTTCTGCTGATTGCCGCCGGAAAGGGAGCTGATCGGGTCGGAGAGCTTTCCAATTTTAATGTTGTGACTTTCTACCACCTGTTGGGCGCTACTGTTGATCTTCTTTTTGGTCATAGGGCCAAATACAAGGCCCTTGGACAAATTGGCGCTGTAGATATTTTCACTGATGGGTCGGATGGAGAATACCGCCTCTCGATTACGGTCGCCAGAGATAAATCCCATGCCATCCCGCACCGCATCCGCAGCATTCCTGTAGTGTACAGGATGCCCTTTGAAGGTGATTGTCCCGCTCTCATGAGGAAGCGCGCCATAAAGTGCCCGCAAAAATTCCGACTGGCCCTGGCCCTGGAGCCCTCCAATGCCGATGATCTCGCCGCAGCCGATCTCTACGTCCACGCCGCGGACCTCTTTTCCCACATAAAGCTGTTCGGTTTTGAGGATGCATTCGCCCCCTACTATCGCCGTATGCGGCTCTCCAGCGCTTCCCTGCTCCGGCATCTTCCCCGTCATATGGAAGACAATTTCCTCCATGGGGGTTTCCTCCAGATTTTTATCAGCTACCGATTCTCCGCCCCGCAGCACTACAGCTCTGGAACAAATTTGATAGATTTCCTTCAGCCGATGGGTCACCATGACAGTGGAAACACCTGTCTCCTTTAAACGGAGCAGATATGTAAACAGGGTTTCAACCTCATCATAGTGAAGCGCTGAGGTAACTTCATCTAACAGCAGAATCTTAGGCTGCCACGACACCGCCTTGGCGATTTCCACCAGGCTTTGGGTGGAAGGCGGAAGATCTCCCGCAAAATCATCCAGGGAACATGGAGCCTTCAGTTCATCCAGGAAGGACTGGGCATATTCCCGATTTTTCTTTTTATCTACACTGCCGAGCTTGGTTTTAAAATCATGTTGTTCTAGTGGCAATGAATACAAAATTCTTAGAAAGCATTGCATAAGTTTGCAAGATAGTATAGGATCATAATAGACAATATTGGTAAAGATGGGGTGCGAAGTGAACAATACAAGTGAGTTAAAAGCCCGCAATATGAAACGATGCGTCCGTGAAATCTGCCTTGCCGGAAAAATTACCAAACCGCAGCTGGGGCTCCAGACAGGATTGACCTCTGTCACAACCCACAAATTTGTCAATGAACTTTCGGAAATGAATTTTGTCCGGGAGGCCGGTGTCAGTAATACCAGTGTGGGGAAAAAGGCGATCTTTTACGAGATTAATCCTAATTATGGTTATTTGGTAGGCCAGGATATTTATGATGGAGAGGTGACTACCTGTCTCTATGATTTTTCTCTTCACTGTCTTCGGGAAAGGCACAGCGTCATTCCTAAAGAGTATAGCGAGCAGGTACTTACCATCCTTTGTACCGAGCTTGAAAACATCACGGAAGGCATCCCCACCCATAGCATCCATCAAATCGGCATTACAGTGTCCGGTGAGGTTAGCTTTGAGGAAGGTATCATCACCAACAGTATTGGTATGAAATGCTGGCGAGGAATTCCCATTAAGTCCCTCCTTGAAAACCGGCTCGGTATCCCTGTTGTAGTGGAAAATGATATCAACGCGTCGGTCATCGCCATGAAGTGGCGCAACAAACTCACCCATGATTTTGTTCTTCTGGACATCTCTTATGGAATTGGTGCCGGTATTCTACAAAACGGCAAACTCTATCGGGGAGCCAACTCCTTCGCAGGTGAAATTGGCCATATCCCGGTGAAACAGGATGGAGAAATCTGTCGGTGTGGAAACCGGGGCTGTATTGAAACCATTACCCTTCAAAACAACATCACAAAACGAGTGGGAGAAACCAGCATTGACCGTGTCATCAGCCGTGCTCTGGAGGGAGATGATAAGGTGCTGGAAGTGCTGCGCAATGTAGTTCACTACATCTCCTGGGTGGCTGATCTTGTGGTCAAGGTTTACGATCCCGGTATCCTTTATATCGCCAACTCCTGGTTGGCCCATTTCCCCAATTTTTGTGACGAAATTTCAGAATACATCTTTACCCATTCCACCTGGCTGACAAGAGATCAACTGGCTGTCTATTATATTCCCGAAGGCCGTGTTGCCACAACATATCATGCGGCAGGCTATCTTGCTTTTGATACCTATCTTGAAAAAGGCACCTATATTGTCTGAAACACGGACGGCGGTGCCACCGAAAGGAGTTTCAAAGCATGAAGCTGAAATTAGGTGTTGCAGTCACCCGTAGAGACTGCTTCCAGAACGAAAAGACTCTAGAAAACCGCGACCGTATCCTCCAAAAAGTAACCGAACTTTCCAAAGAGCTTGATTTTGATTATGTAACCACCGACTTTTTAGGCGGTGAGCGGATGATGATTGAACTGTCTGACGCCGCCAAGGTAGAAGAATATTTCAAGGCCGAGAAAGTCGACGCTCTCTTCATCCCCCACGCCAATTTTGGGCAGGAGGAATCCGTGGCCCGGCTGGCTAAAAACATGGGACTGCCACTTCTGATCTGGGGTCCCCGAGATGAATGCCCCAAGGGCCAGGAGCTGCGGCCAACCGATACCCAATGCGGCCTGTTTGCCTGTTCCAAGGTACTGCGTCGCTATGGTGTCACCTTCTCCTACATTGAAAACTGTGATGTGGAGGATCCCGCTTTCCGCAAGGGGCTGGAAAAGTTCCTGGCTGTCGCACGGGTAGTCAATAAATTCCACCATCTGCGGATTGGCCAGGTCTCTGTCCGGCCCCGTCAGTTTATGAGCGTCATGTGCAACGAGGCTGAACTTCTTGAGCGCTTCGGCATCGAAGTGGTCCCCATCCCTGCTTATGACATCGTCGCCTCCACCAGGAAGATCCGGGAGGAGTGGGACAGCGAAACTCAGGAAATTCTTGATGCCATCCACGCCAAAGGCATTGATACACGAGAGTTCGGAGAAGAAAGGCTCAAACTCATGTGTTCCCTCGAGACGGCTTTGCTCCGTTTTGCCAGAGAATTCTCTCTGGATGCCCTCAGTGTGGAATGCTGGGATGTTTTCCTCAACGATCTCGGTTTTAAACCCTGTTTTGTTTTTGGCGATCTCACCGATCGGATGCTGCCCTGTGCCTGTGAAAATGATATTCACGGCGCAATCATGCTGGCTCTTGCCGTGGCCGCCAATAACCAGAAGGAGCCCCCCTTCTTCGCTGACCTGACCATCCGTCATCCCCACAATGACAACGCAGAGCTTCTGTGGCATTGCGGACCCTTCGCTAAGTCACTGATGAAAGAGGGCGCCTCTCCCTCTCTGGCTCAGGAAGGTCAGGGATTCTATCCCATCCATGGCGGTCAGGTAACCCTGCTTCGGTTTGACGCACTGAAAGGCAACTACACCCTCTTCGCGGATTCCGCTCAAGGTACTGACGGTCCGGAAACCTGCGGCAATTATCTGTGGGTTGAGGTAGACGACTGGGTCAAATGGGAAAAGAAATTCATCTTTGGTCCCTATATCCATCATGTCACCGGTCTTTTCGGCGATTATGTAGATGTCTTCCAAGAAGTCTGCCGTTACATGGACATTCCTTACGACAACGCAGACAAACCCCTATTTTAAACGCAAAAAAGTGCCTCCACAAAAAATGTGGAGGCACTGCTTTTTTCCCTATTTCTCTTATTTGAGGATGGGTACGTTTTTGATGCAATCATACACCTGCTCCAGGGTGGGCATGGAGGGAATGGCTCCTTTCCCTGTCGTGGTAATGGAACCGGTGGCGTTGCCAAAATCAATGATATCGTGCAGTTCCTGAGCGTTCACCTGGTCCACAGGTTTCCCCAACTCCAGTACCTTATAAAGAACACCGGAGAAGAAGGAATCGCCCGCACCGTTGGTATCAATGGTTTTCACATCATAGGCGCCCAATTTCACGGTGTTGTCCCCGACCCGGCCGTAAGCGCCGTCCGCAGCCAGGGTAATGGTCATCATTTTGATGCCATACTGCTCCATCAGCAGTTTAGAGCCCTGATCCAAATCAGTCAGCCCCGTCAGGAACTCCAGCTCCTCATGGGAAATTTTCACAATATCAGCATATTGCATAGCTTCCAGCATGACATCTTTAGCAGTACTCAGATCCGGCCAGAGGGATTCCCGCAGGTTGGGATCGTAAGAAATAATCTTGCCCTTGCTCTTGGCATATTTTGCTGCTTCCATGGTGGCGGTGCGGGCCGGTTCATGGGTCATGGACACAGAACCAAAGTGGAAAATCTTGGTGTTGTCAATGAGAGAAAGATCCACCTCATCAAAGGCCAGCATCATATCCGCGCCCGGATTGCGATAGAAGGAAAAGCGACGATCCCCCGAGGGCAGCAGCTTGACAAAAGCCAAAGTTGTATTACACGCATCGGTCATCACCACACCCTTGGTATCAATGCCAGCCTGCTCCAGTGTCTCGATACAGACATCACCGAACATGTCCTTGCCTACCTTGCCGATAAACGCTGCCTTTTTTCCTAATTTGGCAACGCCTGCGGCTAGGTTGCAGGGAGCTCCACCAGGCTTTTGTTCAAAAACAATTTTGTTCTCGGGATTGGAATAAGGAGTAAAATCAATAATAAATTCACCCAATGATACTACATCATACATCATTTTACGCACCTCTGTCTTCTCAGAATTTCTTCCCATTGTAAAAATCACTTACATTCCATATCCCTCGCAAGATCTGCTTACACGTCTAATTTTCTTTCTTCATGATGTCCATTAGAATATGAAATATATCTATTCTTATATTACAAAAATTTTTTCCAACTTGCAAGTATATTTATCCATTTTCTGTATTTTCAACAAAAGCCTTTTTAAGATACATCTTTACAGCAGAAAGGGCCCGGCGCGTTAGGCGCCGGGCCCTTTCCCATGGATTGCCTATCAGTATCGTTCTGGGAAGAACGGGAATCCCAAAATCCAATTATTTGGAACCTCTCAGCCATGCCTGGATTTCCTTTTCTTCCGGATCGACTGGATCGGGAGTAATCCCCAGGTACTTACATGCCTCGTACATCACCGGGACGATGTACTCATGAATGCCAATGGCATGATGGATATAAGGACCGGTGATGACCTTTTCCTCCCACAGGGGCCAATCATTGACCTCCACCCAGAGGAAGGAGCCGCGGGAGAACCGGCCATGATAGCCTTTGGCCTTGCCCATGAGCAGGGAGTACTCTCCATGGTCGCCGTCGAAGCGGATGATGGAGATATCCCCGCCCTTGATTTCGCCCTCGCCGGTACCCTGGGACTGGGACGGGAAGGTAAAGTGGGTGCGGAATTTGCCGTCGGTCATAAGAGAGGGCGGGAAGTTGCCGCAGTGGAAAAGCAGTTCTCCATTCTCATTATCCCAATCCCGGACGGTGATATCGGCGAAGAAGGCCGGTTTCTGTCCGAAGGTCGCAGCCTGCGCCATAACAGATGAGATAGCGCCGCAGATATCGGTTTCACATGCTACCGGGAAGCCCTCCTCGGTGAGCAGGCCATTGGCAAGGCAGGGCATAATGTCCATGCAGTCCTGCATGGCGTTCCAGCACTGGATCGCAGCACAGTTGCACTGGTATTCGTCTGCAAAGGACTTCATGGCAAGCTTCATGGCTGCCACCCGGATGATATACTTCTCCTCTACCCCCTGGCAGTTTATTTTCTTTTTGATGTCTGCCACAGTGGCTTTCAGCTCGTCGCTGTTTTCTGCTTCCAATGCCTTTGTCTTCATTTCCAGCTCTGTCAAAGAGATGGGATGGGTTTCAATGCCGAATTTCTCCAGCAGCTCACCCTCATTGCAGATAACAGACCAGAAACCGGCCGGACGGGTATCGATTTGAAGAATTCTTGTCTTTTTAAAATGCTTGACCACATTGGCAGTGCGGATAAAGTTATCAAAACCTCTGGCAAAGACTTCGCTATCCAGGGTGGAGTTGGTAATGTAGGTGAATTTCACTCCGAAGCGACGGAGCACTTTGCCGGTGGCAAACATACCGCATTGGGTATCCCGCAACCGTTGTCCATCGGGCAGGGGGGCTTCATCCCGGGGACCCCACAGCAGGGTGGGTTTCCCTACTTCTCTGGCGATGCGGGCCACAGAATCCTCTGTACCAAAATTGCAGTGGGGGATGAAGATGGCGTCTACCTTGTTGACCTTCATCTTCTGGATGATAGCTTCCACATCCCTGATATTATCAACAATCAAGCCCTCTTCGTTGATATCTTCAATTCCTACAATCTCAATGCGATCGGTATATTCCTCCAGCTTTTCCCGGATCAGCTTATTGAATTTGATAGCGTCCGGCACACTGAAGATAGTTCTTCGGGTGGGGATATAACCAAGAATCAATTTTTCCATGAATGATCCTCCTTTTGTGGTTTTCCTATGTTTTTTCAGAAGAAGTAAGGATAAAATGCAGAGCCTCTCTGCCAATGAAGGTAAACAAAATCTCCTTATTAGAAATAAGGAGATTTTGTCGCTCTGCTTTAGTTTCGCTTATTTCTTTGCGATGACTTTCTTTGCAGCCTCTGCAATATCCTCTGGTCTCATATGATATTTCTCCTGGAGGAAGGGCAGGAAGCCAACTTCGCCAAAGTGATCTTTCACACCGATGGCCTCAGTGGGAACAAAGACACCGCGCTCGGAGAAGTCTTCCAGAATAGCGGAACGCAGGCCGCCGATAATATTGTGGTTCTCTGCAGTGACCAGGCATCCGGTCTTCTTGACAGAAGCCGCGATGGTCTCGCCATCCAGAGGTTTAATGGTATGTACGTTGAGGATCTCAGCATTGATGCCGTCTTTTGCAAGAATATCGGCAGCTTTCTGTGCCTCAGCAACCATATAGCCAGAAGCGGCGATGGTTACATCTGCGCCCTCTTTGAGCAATTCCGCCTTGAACAGATCAAACTCAAAGTCGCCTTCATGGACGTCCTGAGCCTCTGTTCTCTGATGACGGATGTACATAGCATGGGGATAATCATTGATGACCGGCAGTGCCTTGATAAACTCAGCAGCATCAGCTGGCTCATAGATGACCATGGTGGGGATGGAGCGCATAACGCCAATATCCTCCATGCCCATATGGGTTCCGCCGTTGGTCTCTGCACAGATGCCAGGGTCGGTACCAATAAGTTTAACATTTCTCTTTGCATAGCAAACAGAAATTGCAATCTGATCGCATGCCCGGCGGGTGAGGAAGGGGGTAAAGGTAGCAACATAGGGCTTAAAGCCATAGGCGCTCAAACCTGCCGCATATTCTACCATCATCTGTTCAGCAATACCCACGTCCAACGCTCTGTCGGGGAATTCCAGTCTCAGCTTTTCACTACCATGCGCTTTTGCCAAGTCGGCGTCAATAAAGACCACCTTTTCATCTTTGCGCATTAATTTAGTAAATTCTTCATGAAAAATCGGTTTCATTAATGTTTTGCTCATTCTATTCCCCTCCTTACTTTACTTCGCTGTACATCTGTGCAGCCATTTCGCCGGCAATGCCCATATGATGGCAGCCAACCTGATCCGCTTCTGCGAAGGAAACGCCCTTACCTTTGGTTGTGTGCAGGATAATCATGGACGGCTTGTTATTTTTGCCTTTTGCTTTTGCCAAACAGATGGTCTTATAGATAGCATCCATATCATGGCCGTCGCACTCGAATACGTTGAATCCGAAGGACTCCCATTTATCCATAATGGGTTCAAGAGAAACCATATTATCAACCCAGTCATCGATCTGGGCTTTATTATAATCGGTAAACGCAATCAAGTTGCCCAGCTTCTGCTGAGAAGCGGTCATAGCGGCCTCCCAAATAGAACCTTCCTGACTCTCGCCATCACCCAGAATCGCATAGATATATGCGCCATCCTTCATAATCTGCGAGCCTTTAGCCAATCCAACAGCACATCCAAAGCCCTGTCCCAAGGAACCGGCAGTGAAGTCAATACCCGGAGTTTTATTCATATCGCAGTGGCTGGGGAGGTTGGTATTAGGTGCATTCAAAGTTTTCAGCCAATCCATGGGGAAAAAGCCTTTCAGGGCCAGAGTTGCATACAGGGTGGGGCCTGCGTGTCCTTTAGACATAACCACTCTGTCTCTGCCTTCCATTTGAGGATTCTTAGGATCAACGTTCAACACTTTATAGTAAAGAACGGTGATCAGCTCAACGCAAGACATACAGCCGCCAAGGTGGCCAGCTCCATGAGTAGCAATGGCATCACAGGTGTGATAGCGAATTTCTTTTGCTTTCTCTTTCAAATCAACTTCTGGAAAACTCATAGTATCCCTCCTGATTTAAATTACTGATAGGCTGTACATATATGCAATCTGCACAAACGAGGCCAGTTCATACATCACATATACGCACATCTCACTCTATTAAGATAGGGCGTCCCTATTCCTAATCACCTAGTAAATCAGGATTGCAGTTATACGCTGCTATCCTACCCAACTTTACACAATAATTGTATATACATACTAAAAATTCAGATGTTAGTTCTTAAATTCTACGAAATATATACGAACAACATCTGAAAATAACCGGAAATAAGTTTGGAAATCTCCGTATTATGTCCTCATTATATACCAGTTATTCTCTAAAATCAATGTTTTTAAGGAACTTCATCCATGAAATTAGTTGTTTTTTCTTTTAGCGGTGAATAATACATTTTTTTATCTATTTTCACTAAATTGCATTGTTCCCTTTTATTCATTTAATCGAGGAAAAATGTCTTTATTGTAAATTCTGAGGATATCGAAAAGATTTGTCCCACAAATACCCCTTCTTTCATGCAAAATCAATAGCCCAACTAGGTTTATTCATAATTTAGACACAATTACTTTCTGCCATTTTTTTGTTAGTCGTGTTACAGTTCAGGTGGATTTCCTTCTTAATCGGCAAAATATGTACCGCATATTGTTCCCATCTTTCCGTATTTGGCGACTGTTTCATTGTGTTTTGATGCTTGCAATGCTATAATTGCATCATGAATAAATTAAAAAGGAGGAAGTTATGTTTTTCTATAAATATGTACTGGCGATTGATATCGGCGGTTCAAAAATGCTCGCCTCCATTGTTGACAGCGACGGTAATCCCGCCATTGTTTTCCGCAAAGAATTCTCTTCGGCGGTCAGTGTCTCCTCGTTAACGGAAGATATTCTCACTACAGCTAAAAAAGCGATGGATGCTACCAAGCGAAAGGCGGAAGCCATCGGTGTTACCATCCCAGGTGTAGCTGACACTATCCGGGGACTTTGGCATTATGCGCCCTTCTCCGGCGTTAGCAACTTTCCTATTGGCCATATTTTAGAGGAGGCTTTTCATCTGCCAGTGTTTATTGACAACGATGTCAATGCTTGCGCATTGGGCGAACGGATGTACGGTTGCTGTAAGGATACAGACGACTTCGCCTGGATTACCATTAGCAATGGGGTTGGAGGAGCTATTTTTTCCAGCGGCCAGTTAATTCGTGGTTTTTCCAACGGTGCCGGTGAGATTGGCCATATTGTAGTAGAACCAGACGGAAATTTATGCCCCTGTTCACATCGCGGCTGCCTGGAAGCACACGCTTCTGGAAGAGCAATTGCCGCTGCTTACGAGAAGATGACAGGTATGCAGAGTACAGCTAAAAAAATCGCGCAGCTTGCCCGCATTGGTGATCAGGCTGCTCGTCAGGTTTATAACCAAACCGGTTTTTATCTTGGTAAAGCTGCTTCCTATATTGCTAACATTGTGAATCCAGAAAAAATTGTTTTTGGTGGTGGTGTATCCATGGATTTTGACCTTTTAGAGGGCAGTATCCGAGATGCTTTGGACCAAATGGCATTTACTACAACCAATCAAAGTTTAAAATTATGTAAAACTGCTCTAGATTATAATGCTGCACTGATTGGTGCCGCAACTGTAGCACAGACGAAAGGTGGTAAATATATTGCGTAGTACACAGGATTATATCAATACCCTTAAAGACGAGCTCGATCGTCTCCAAACTGATGAAATTGATTCTGTTATCCGGCTGCTCAAAAAAACAAAAGGAAGCAGTACTCAGATCTTTCTTGCTGGCAATGGTGGAAGTGCCGCTACCGTTAATCATTTCATGTGTGATTTTTCTAAAAATGCTGTTCCAGGAGATATTGGGCGTTTTCGAGTTATATCTCTTGCCAATTCTGTTAGCTCCATTACCGCTCTTGGCAATGATTTCACCTATAGTGACGTTTTTGTCGAGCAACTAAAAAATCTTATGAATGACGGAGATATCCTTATTGCGGTATCCGCTAGCGGTAACTCTCCCAATATTATCAAAGCCTGTGAGTATGTCAAGTCTAGAAAGGGCGTTGTGGTTGGCTTGACTGGATTTGATGGAGGACGGCTCCATCGCCTGGCTGATCTTCCCGTGCACTGTGACTGTGACTGCATTGAGCAGGTGGAGGATATGCACCTAATGGTGCTACACATTCTTGTGTGCGCCTTTAAATTTGGATTCTAAGCATGTTTGTTTATAAAACAAAAAAGCAGGGATGGATTTCATCCATCCCTGCTTTTGGCATTACGCAAAAATAAAGAGACGCACAACTGCTTGTGCGTCCCTTTCATGTGGGGTATGTATTAGATTAGAACTTCTGTCTGCTCTTTCTGATGATGTCGAGATAAACAGCTGCCAGGATGATAACACCTTTAACAATATACTGCCAGAAGGAGTTAACGTTCAGCAGGTTAAGGCCGTTGGACATAAACTGGATAACCAGGATACCGACCATTACGCCGCCGAGTTTACCAACACCGCCCAGGAAGGAGACGCCGCCCAGAACGGAAGCCGCGATGGCGTCCATCTCAGCGCCTTGTCCTGCAACAGGCTGGCCAGAGTACATACGAGCCGCCAGAACGATACCAGCGATGGAGGAGAAGATACCGGACAGGGTGTAAACGATGATCTTAACCTTCTTAATGCTGATACCAGAGAATCTTGCAGCCTCTTCGTTACCACCAACGGCATACAGGTGACGGCCAAATTTAGACTGGCCCAAAACAATAACCATGATGATGAAGAGAACCAGGGAGATAACAACAGGGATGGGAATAAACCCAAGGTAACCAGTACCAATGACGTTGAACTCGTCAACCAGGCAACGGATGGGCTGGCCGTTTGCATAAACGTAAGCGACACCACGTCCGATGAACTGGGTGGCCAGGGTTACAACGAAGGGAGGCATGCCAGTGTAAGCGATAATGAAGCCGTTGACAACGCCGAACAAGGCACCGATCAAGAAGCCCAGCAGCATGGCCAGCCAGATGTTCATGCCATTGTTGGAAATGAAGCCGGCGGTCAGGGTACCGGATACGGCAACAACGGAACCAACGGACAGGTCAATGCCGTTGATGATAATCGCCATGGTCAAACCGAGAGCCAGGTTCCAGGTTGTTGTTGCCTGACGGAGAACGTTAGAAAAGTTATCCCAAGTAAGGAACACCGGGGAAAGGATGGTCATAACAACGACCAGAATCAGGAAAGCGAGCAGGACTGCGACATTTTCTTTAAAATAGGTGACAACGCCGCGTCCAAATCTTACAAAAATGTTATCATTTTTTACTGCTTGAGCCGCCATTTTATCTTCCTCCTGCTGCATGATACATTATTTTCTCTTGCGTGAAGTCTTTTCTGTCGACTTCGCCGGTAATTTCGCCTTCATACATGACATAAATCCGGTCAGCCATACCGATAAGCTCAGGCATTTCGGAGGAAATCATGATGATAGATACACCCTGCTCCGCAAGGCTATTCATAATCTGGTAAATTTCAGCTTTTGCACCGACGTCAATACCTCTAGTCGGCTCGTCAAGGATTAAAATCTTAGGATGTGCGGCCAGCCATTTACCGATCAGAACCTTCTGCTGATTACCACCGGACAGGTTACCAATTAGCTGACGGGTAGAGGGGGTCTTAATCGCCATTGCTTCAACGTAGGTGTTGATAATCTCATTCTCTTTTTTCCGGTTGACATTGATGCCTTTAATGAAGTCTTCCAGAACAGAGATGGTCATATTAAAGCCAACCTCATTTTTCAGGACCAAGCCTTCTCTCTTCCGGTTCTCAGGAACAAGAACAAGGCCCTCCTTTTTCGCATCCTGAACGCCGTGGAACTCAACCTTTTTGCCATCAATGAAGACTTCACCGCCGTCGCGTTTATCAAGGCCGATGATGTCTTTCATCAGTTCAGAACGACCGGCACCAACCAATCCCGCAAAACCAAGGATTTCTCCTTTGCGCAGCTGGAAACTGGCTTCTTTTACCAATCCACCCTTGACGTTCTTTACTTCCAAAATCACATCGCCCAACTCGTGGAAGGTTCTGTGATAGTAATCGCCCAGCGTACGGCCAACCATCAATGCGATGAGCTCATCCTGGTTTGTTTCAGCGATGACCTTGGTAGCGACATATTGACCATCACGCATGACAGTTACGCGGTCACAAATTCGGAACAGCTCCTCAAGCTTATGAGAGATATAAATAATTCCGATACCCTGCGACTTTAACTGCTCAATGATCTCAAACAGACGCTCAACCTCTTTATCCGTCAGGGAAGAAGTCGGTTCGTCCATGACCACGATCTTTGCGTCGATAGCAATTGCCTTCGCAATCTCAACCATCTGCTGCTGGGCAATACTCAGTGCGATGACCTTACGATTTGCCTTCATATTCATATGGAAGCTATCGATTAATACCTGGGATTCTCTAATCATCCGCTGATGATCCACAGTGCCCAACTTTGTACGAGGCTCCTTGCCGAGGAAAATATTCTCAGCAATTGTCATATAAGGCACCGTCATAATTTCCTGGTGGATAATACTCACGCCAGCCGCGTCAGCGTCCGGAACCGAGTTAATCTTAACCTCTTTGCCATCAATAATGATTTGACCTTGGTCGGGATGATAAATACCGCCGAGAACCTTAATCAGGGTAGATTTACCTGCACCATTCTCACCGAGCAATGCATGTACTTCGCCTGCTTTTAGTTCGAAGTCAACACTATTCAAGGCATAGACTCCAGGAAATTGCTTATGAATGTTCTTCATTTCTAATACAGTTTTTCCCACAGATTCTCACCTTCTTCTGCTAAGATAAGCACTGAAAATATTCTGAAGCAGCTTCAAGCATACATTCAGTACCTCTCGAAAAACAGCAAGAGGAGACAGCCTCTTCCTGCCTTTCCAGTCCTCTGTCAATGACAGAAACTTTCCATCAGCCTCTCGGTAAAATAAACAAAAGGCTATGAAAAAACCACTTATTTATAGATCGTTTGACCTAACACTAGTTTCATGAACATAGGCAAAAGACATCTTTTTTAAGGCTTTTCCCATGTCTGTTAGATTGCTAGAGCCCTTAGCAATCATTCGAAAACTAGTAAAGTTTAACAAATCTATAAATTTAATGTGATGTTATTATTATAGCTGTCGAACCTCAGCTTTTCAATATACCATCCGTCGAAATTCATCATAATTTTTTATGGGTTATTCACAAACACTTCATTATTTATTTTTTTATTTTCATTATTTTCTCCGCCTGTATACCACTTTACGCTTTGATTGCCAAATCCCGGGTTTCCCACGAACTTCTCCTGATTTCTCTGAAGATACCCCATATATATGAGTGCTTGTACCCAAATATTACTAAGGACGCCACCAAAAAGGATTTTTATTTTTTTGTTTCACTTTTATTTTTTAAACGTATTCCTTCTTAAGTTGTATATACCTCATAAAAAGCAAAAGATACAACTTTTTTGTTAGGAAACGATCTACAGCTGGCTCCTATATTCCGCCAGAATATAATGCCGCTCCCGCATCCATATAAAAAACACCCCTACCACAAGGTAGGGGTGTTTTCATTACCAATTATTTTTGGTGCTGAGCAATCTTGTATGATTACTGCCAGCTATCAACGCCGTACTCGTCAACGTTGTCAGGAGTGATAGCAAAGGTCTCAACATACTGTTTGTGCTCGCCAACATCCTCGCCGGCCAGGATCTTATAACCCAGCTCAACGGAACCTTCAGCTAAGCCCTTCGGGGACTGAGCGCCGGAACCATGCATGGTGCCTTCCTTCATGGCCTGTTTGCCTTCGGGAGCGCCGTCAACGCCGTAAACATGGACTTCGCCAGCTTTACCCTGAGCTTCCAGAGCAGCTACAACACCCATTGCGGACGGGTCATTGATTGCGAAGAAAGCGTCTACATCGGGGTTAGCCTGGAGGATGTTCTCAGCGGGAGCCAGAGCGGACTGGGTCTCACCTCTACCATCCTGGGTAGCAACGATAACATAACCAGCATCTTCGCCGCCGGCCTCTTCAATTGCATTGCGGAAGCCCTGCTCACGGTCTCTGGTAGCCTGTCCGGTGGGGCTGTTGATGATAGCGATCTGAGCGCCATCGGGGAAGTCCTCAACCAGTCTCTGGCCCATAACATAACCAGCGTTTACGTTATCGGAAACCAGGATAACGTCAACCAGATCTTCGTCAGTTACATCGGTGTCGAAGTTAACGACATGAACGCCAGCCTCTTTGCAAGCATCCAGTGCCGGACGGATACCTTCGGAATCGAAGGGGCAAAGGAGAACGACGTCACAACCCTGGGTGCAGAGGTCTTCAACGCCAGCAACCTGTCTTGCGTTATCCTGCTGCGGGTCGATGGTGACCAGCTCGTCGCCTTCATGCAGGCTGTCTTTCATAACGCCTTCAATGTAAACGAAGAAGGGGTTATTCATGGTCGGGGGTGCATAACCAAATTTGTAGGGGCCTTCGTTTGCCGCGTCATCGCCGGAAGTAGCATCATTACCAGGAGCAGCAGAACTGCTCTGATCGTCAGCAGTAGAGCTGCTGCCGTCGCTGGATGCGCAACCTGCAAATACGGCAACTACCATAAGTACTGCCAATACAAGTGCCAATAACTTTTTCATAATTTTCCTCCTTCAGTGCCAGAATGTCCTGGACTTTTTCTTCCTCATATCTGAGGTTGTCTATTATTATAATATCAAAGTTGTACTTTTTCTACGTGCAACTTACACAAAAAACGCCTATTAAATAGTTAACTTATCTGAATTTCTTTCTTTTTTTCGTTAATCCGCTTTTTTTCTATCCTTTTCTTTATTTTTATTTAATGAAAAGGTCCAATATTTTATGTTTCCGGCTTTGGCACCAATATGACATGACATTTTCTTTCGATAAAAAAGCAATTTGACACAGTTATCCCAATGGATTCAGCTATCATTCCCTATGTTTTCCTTTGTTCACAAATTAGTCAAAATTTATAACAATAATACAAGTGCCATTTTGCTTTGTGAAAAATATCTACTTTCCTTCCGGAAAAAACGTGACTTCGTTTAGCAAAAAAACATAAAGAAGTTTTCCTTGTTTCTTCTGGATATTCTTGATGCTTAGAGTATTCTTCCATTCTTTAACAAAAAAGGCCCTGCATACGCAGGGCCTTTTGATTCATTATGTTGGCATCAAAACAGAAGCGATGCTTCCTTATTACTGCCAAGTATCGGTGCCGTACTCGTCAACGTTGTCCGGGCTGATCAGGAATACGTCAACAGCGATATCATGCTCGACCTCTTCGCCAGCAAGAATCTTATAGGCAACCTCTACAGACTGCTCAGCAATGGATTTCGGAGACTGAGCACCGGTACCATGCATTTTGCCTTCTTTGATGGCCTGTTTACCTTCAGGAGAACCGTCAACGCCATAGATGTAAACTTCGCCGATCTTGCCAGCAGCTTCACAAGCAGCTACGCAACCCATAGCGGAGGGGTCATTACCAGCGAACATTACATCGACGTCGGGGTTAGCCTGCAGGCAGTTCTCAGCCAGACCCAGGGTAATCTGAGTATCGCCTTTACCATCCTGCTGGAAAACAACTTCATACTCAATGCCGGAATCGTTCAGAGCATCAGTAAAGCCCTGTACACGGTCCAGAGTGGATTTTGCTGTCGGGGAATCGAAGATAGCGATGGTGCAGCCATCAGGGAAGTCCTGAGCAACTCTCTCGCCAACGACCTGGCCAGCTTTGTAGTTGTTGGAAACCAGGATGGACTTTACCATGTCGGTGTCATAAACGTCAGCGTCGAAGTTAACGATGGGAACGCCAGCTTCCTGGCAAGCATCCAGAGCAGGACGAACGCCCTTGGTGTCAACCGGGTTCAGAAGCAGAACATCGATGCCCTGAGTAACCATGTCCTCAACACCAGCGATCTGTTTTGCCTGATCCATCTGGGGGTCAGCAGTTACATACTCGTCGCCGTTGCCTTCAACGATTGCTTTAGCAGTATCGCTGATGTAAACGAAGAAGGGGTTGTTCATGGTCATTGCACTATAACCAAATTTGTAGGGGCCGTCGCTTGCAGCAGAGCTGGAACCGTCATCAGCAGTAGAGCTGCTGGAACCGTTGTCAGCAGTAGAGCTGCTGCCGTCGCTGGATGCGCAGCCTGCAAATACGGTAACTACCATAAGTACAGCCAGCACAAGAGCCAAAAGTTTTTTCATGGGTTTTCCTCCTCTTTCTCCGGCCGAAGCCAGATTTTGTACTCTTTCCTCACTTTTTTGAGGTTGTATTTATTATACCTACTAAGTTGTATATTTTTCTAGAAGCAACTTTCCATTTATCACCGCATTTTTTTAGTTATGTTGACAATATTTTAATTCGATTTCTTAATTTTGCTGATAAATATCAGCTTTTTATATTTATGACTAAATTGTTAATAGGTAGTTATTCCCTTCACTTTTTCCTACTTTCTATTTTTTGTCGCCTCTGTGTAACTTTTACGTCTTCAAACCGCATATTTTTTTAACTTTTGGCACAAGTATATTTTAAATTAACAATTTAGTCACAAATAGCTTTCCTGGACTCGTATGTAAAAATAATACATTTTTACTTACTTTCTTTCTCCTTGTACATGGTAAATACGTACAATAAACGGCTTATTTTTTGTCTATTTTCCCGTTTGCTCGTTACCCACCACAATAGTAACTTTTGACCTTTTTCTCGTGAATTATAGTATGTTATAGTGATGTTGCTATGAAAAGTCTCAACAAACTGCCAAATCATTTGTTTTTCTTTGTATAATGGCTTCATTTTTATTTTTTATTGTTTTTTTAGTTAATGATAGTTTTCTTTTCTGTTTTTCTTTTTTATCGGAATTTTATATAAATTCATTTTCTCCCTTTTTACCGGCCAGTTATTTATTCTATAAAAAATAGGGACAGTATACACTGTCCCTATTTTTACTTCGCTTCCTCTGGAGCTTCTGTCGTAGCCATAGCAGCGCTGCCCTCTGGCAGTTCATCCGCGCTGGGGTTTTGAATGGACGCGATATAATACTGGTTCTTTTCCCTTTTGAGAATATATTTCATATATTTGTCCGGCTGGGCCTCATAAGTGTTGCCCTGTAGATCCACCATCCAGTCATTGCTGGTCGGCACATATCCTACAATGACCTCGTATCCATCAGCTGTCCGTTCCATAGTAATAACCTGAGCCTTATAGCTTGCCATCATAGCCGTCACTGGGATTTTGTAGACTTGCTCCTCTTCTTCATAAATATAGCTGATATCAAAGTCGCCAAAGCTCTGATGCTGTAGCTTCAAACTGCTTCCAAACAGCTCCGCGCCGCTGACATCTACATCGCTTACCTTGAGCACCCGCATACCGTAATCGTCAAATGTCTGTTTCTCCTCGGGCTCATTAATGATTGTATACCAAATAGCCGATTGAAGAATGACCAAAGGATCGGCATCCTCCACATTGTCAAAAGGTACTGGGTTAAACATGACCACCGGCTGCAAATACCGCTCCAGCTTTTCCTTCTGGCCTGTATTATCAAGAATATTCCCTGTCAGCCGTATGCTAGAAACAACTACAGCAATGACGCCGACCAGGGCCAAACATAAAAGGATCGCCCCAGCCACCGCATACTTGCTTTTCCGTTTGTGTTTCCCCACTTTTTTCCCTCGGCCGGGCTTAATTAGTTTCTGATCTTCTCCCAAATCCTCATCGGGAACCAAAGGCATATTGTTATCCAAATCCATATCACCTATCCCTTCTGCCACTTTCTGTGGACCTCTCAAGCAAATATCATCTCACCTGGCCATCGCCATAGATGATATATTTGGTCGTTGTCAGCTCCCGCAATCCCATAGGGCCTCTGGCATGAAGCTTTTGGGTGGAAATGCCGATTTCGGCACCAAAACCGAATTCTCCACCATCAGTAAACCGGGTGGAGGCATTGACATAAACCGCCGCGCTGTCGATGGAAGCGGCAAAGCGCTGGGCATTTTCCAGATCACGGGTGACAATACACTCACTGTGGCCGGAAGAATATGTCCGGATGTGCTCAATTGCCTGATCTAGGTTATCCACTACCCGCACCGCCAGGATATAGTCCAAAAACTCCTTGGCATAGTCTTCTTCTGTCACCGGTTTGACGCTAGGGCCTAAAATGGATGCTGTTCTCGGGCAGCCCCGCAGCTCCACATACTTGGTATCTAACAGGGCCTTTGCCACCGGTAAAAACTCCTGGGCGATATCCTGATGGACAAGCAGTGTCTCCGCAGCGTTGCACACAGAGGGTCGGGAGGTCTTTGCGTTAAAGATGATATTAGCCCCCATCTGGACATCAGCACTCTTGTCAATGTAAATGTGGCAGTTGCCTACGCCGGTTTCTATAACCGGTACTGTGGCCTGCTCCACCACTGCCCGGATCAAACCTGCACCTCCCCGAGGAATGAGCACGTCGATATAACCATTGAGTTTCATCATCTCTGTGGCGCTTTCCCTGGAGGTATCTTCAATCAGGATAACGCTGTCCGCCGGAAGGCCCGTATTTTCAATGGCGTCCCGCATCACCTCTGCCAGTGCCTGATTGGAATGAATGGCCTCTTTACCGCCCCGGAGGATGGCAGCATTTCCGGATTTCAGGCATAGAGCCGCCGCATCCACCGTCACGTTGGGCCTGGCTTCAAAGATAATGCCCACCACGCCCATAGGGACGCGGGTTTTCCGGATGCTGAGCCCATTGGGGCGGACAAATCCTGTGTCAATGGTCCCCACAGGATCCTCCAGATCCACGATTTTCTCCACTGCGGCGGCAATATCCTCGATCCGCGCGTCGCTCAGGGTGAGACGATCGATCATAGCGGCGCTGGTCCCATTTTCCTTTGCCGCCTGGATGTCCAGCGCATTTTCTTCCATAATCCTGTCCTTGGATTTCCGCAGAGCGGCTGCAATGGACAAAAGCGCTCGGTTCTTTTCCATCGTGCCCGCACACATGAGCACCTGGGATGCTTTTTTGGCCCGTTGGCCGATCTCTATCATCTGTGCCACATCCATCAACCTTTCCGTATAAAGTGGGTACCCACCTGCTGTCCTTCAAATAAGCGATAAAGAATATAAGGATCTTTCCCGTTGACAATGGCCATATCAATGCCGTGCTCCATAGCAAACTGGGCGGCATTCAGCTTGGTAATCATCCCGCCTGTCCCTCTGCGAGTTCCAGCTCCTGAAGCCTTGGCCATCAGATCGTCGTCCACCTGAGCAACCTGGCGGATGAGTTTTGCATTTTCACAGGTTCTAGGATCAGCGTCATATAAACCGTCCACATCCGTCATTACCACCAACACATCCGCCTGGGCAATGGTTGCTACAATGGCGGAGAGGGTATCATTGTCGCCAAATTCGATTTCCTCTACAGATACCGTGTCATTTTCATTGACAATGGGGATGGCTCCATAATCCATCAGCCGCTCAAATGTATTGACAACATGCTGTTTGCGCACCGGGTCGTCAATGGAGTCCCGGGTAATCAGCACCTGGGAAATGGTGTGGTTGTACTCAG
This sequence comes from Zongyangia acetica, assembly GCF_038739695.1. Classification (NCBI taxonomy): domain Bacteria; kingdom Bacillati; phylum Bacillota; class Clostridia; order Eubacteriales; family Oscillospiraceae; genus Zongyangia; species Zongyangia acetica. Next base: position 115,340 of record NZ_JBBEWN010000002.1, read on the forward strand.
CGAACAATTTGTCATACAGGTACATTAGCTCACACTGCCCCACCGAGGCCGCCGCCTGTTTAGAAGGGGTGTCCTGAGGTCGTTCTTTCAGGCCCAATTTCCCCACGCCAACACCAATGGCACCGGAAGAAACCAGGATGACATCCTTGCCCGAGTTTTTCAAATCCGAAAGGGTCTTCACCAGTTTTTCCAGATGGCGGATGTTGATGAGCCCCGTATCATAGGTCAGGGTAGAAGTTCCCACCTTGACTACAACCCGTTTTGCTTGTTCAAAACAGTTCACCATTTCATCTCCTCAACTGTCAAGTATACTATTATATATAAATAAGTAGAAGGGCAATTATTCTCTGTGATCAAACAGGATCAGAAGTTTAGGACAAAGCGTCATTTTCCTTTTTGGTTGACGAATTAGTCTCTCCGCAAGGGGCCCCGCTTATTTTTTCTGGCCTTCTCTGCCAGGCCAAGGGCCACCCCGCCTATGGCCAGCAGGGAGAAAAATATAACAGCGATGTCCTGTTCTCTGGTCAGCTTAATCGTTCCGTCACTGTTGGTCTCGATGGCGGAGGTTGTTGTAGTCTGGGGCGCCGTAGTGGATACGGGAGCAGTTTCCTCCTCATATCGAACTGGAGCTGCTAAAGCGGTCTGCGCACCGCTCAAAACCAGTATTATACATAACATGATTCCAATCAATCTCTTTTTCATGATCTTTCCCCTTTTTTGCACTTCGTGTAGACATCATTATAGCACAAATACCCGCTCACGAAAAGAAAATTTATAAGAAAGGCCCCGAAACTTCCTGGTTCCGGGGCCTTTTTCAGCAGTCGCTGCTTATTATTCTTTCTCTTTATTTTTCTTGGCCTGAATTTCCATCAAGGCGTCCTTCCGGGACAGGTTAATTCTGCCCTGGGAATCAATTTCCGTCACCTTGACGATAATCTCATCCCCCACGGTGACCACATCTTCTACCTTCTCTACCCGCTTGAGATCCAGCTTGGAGATATGGACCAAGCCCTCTTTGCCAGGAGCGATCTCCACAAAGGCACCGAAATTCATCAGCCGGGTTACCCTTCCTTTATAGAGGGCGCCCACCTCCGGATCGTTGGCAATGGTTTCAATGACCTGGACGGCACGGCGGGCATCGTCAATATCCACACCGGAGACAAAGACCTTGCCGTCGTCCTCAATGTCAATCTTGACATTACACTCCGCGCAGATTCTCTGAATCACCTTGCCGCCGGAGCCAATAACCTCACGGATCTTTTCTGGATCAATGGTGAGGGTAAGCATCTTCGGCGCGTATTTGGACAGCTCTGCCCGAGGCTCAGGAATGCACTTGAGCATTACTTCGTTGAGGATATACATTCTGGCCTTCCGAGTTTTCTCAAAGGCTTCTTTTATAATAGGAAGCGTCAGGCCGTCTACCTTGATATCCACCTGGATGGCAGTAATACCCTTCTCGGTACCGCCTACCTTAAAGTCCATGTCGCCGTAGAAATCCTCTAAGCCCTGGATGTCCACCATGGTCATCCAGTCGTCGCCGTCGGTAATCAAACCACAGGAGATACCTGCCACCGGCGCCTTGATGGGCACACCGGCATCCATCAGAGCCAGGGTAGAGCCGCAGATGGAGCCCTGGGAGGTAGAACCGTTGGAGGAGAGAACCTCAGACACCAGACGATAAGCATAGGGGAATTCCTCCACCGAGGGAATCACCGGCTCCAACGCACGCTCTGCCAGGGCGCCGTGGCCGATTTCGCGGCGGCCAGGACCGCGGCTGGGCCGGGTCTCACCTACCGAGTAGGAGGGGAAGTTATACTGATGCATATATCTCTTGGAATCCTCGCCGTCGATACCGTCGAGGATCTGGGCATCGCTGACCGGGCCCAGGGTGACAATGGTGAGCACCTGGGTCTGTCCACGGGTGAACATACCGGAGCCGTGGACTCTGGGGATGAGCCCGACTTCGGCATCCAGCGGGCGGATTTCATCCAGGCCTCTGCCGTCCACACGTTTGCCCTGTTTGAGCCATGCCCGGACAATCTGCTTCTGCAACTGGTACATACACTCATCCACCGTGTCGACCAGCTCTGGATATTCCTCATCAAACTTGGCGTGAATATCTTCAACAATGGGAGCCAATCTGGCATCCCGCTCGTTTTTATCATCGGTATCCAGCGCCTCTTTGACACGCTCTTCCGCAAATTCTTTGATCTTTTCAAAGAAGTCGTGGTCTACTTCCATAGACTCAAAGGTAAACTTCTCTTTTCCGATCTCCGCCTGGACACCGGCGATAAAGTCTACCATCTTCTTAATTTCCTCATGGCCTTGGGCGATGGCATCCAGCATGACATCTTCAGGCACCTGGTTAGCGCCTGCCTCGATCATGACGATCTTATCTTTGGAGCCAGCCACAGTTACCGCCATATCGGAAACCTTTCTCTGCTCCTCATCGGGGCAGATAACCACCTTGCCGTCCACCAGGCCCAGGGCGACGCCGGAAATGGGGCCGTTCCAGGGGATATCGGAAATGGACAGGGCGAAGGAGGTGCCGATCATACCGGCGATCTCCGGAGAGCAGTCCGGGTCAACGGACAACACCGTCATGACAACGGAAACATCGTTTCTCATATATTTGGGGAAGAGGGGGCGAATGGGGCGATCCACCAAACGGGAAGCCAAAATGGCTTTCTGAGACGGACGGCCCTCCCTCTTCAGGAAGGAACCGGGGATTTTACCCACAGCATAAAGCTTTTCCTCAAAGTCCACCGACAGGGGGAAGAAATCAATTCCCTCTCTGGGCTTTTTGGACGCTGTGACGTTCACCAGCACTGTGGTCTCGCCATAGCGCACCAGGACGGACGCGTTGGAAAGGCAGCACATCTTACCGGTTTCAAAGGAAATCTTCTTTCCGGCCAGCTCGGTTTCAAACACGCGGAAATTTTCGAACATGACATGACCTCCATTTTCTGCGAGGCAATCCACCCTGGTTTAGCAATTCATCCGTTACGCAAACCTCCGCTTGCGTCCCCGATGCACTGCTAAAACCATGCGCTTAAAAAGCAGGCAACTGCCTCGGATATTCTATTTTCTGCCCCCGGCATCACCGGAATGCAAAAGGTAAATATGCATTTGAAGGCAGGTGCAATAAACACCTGCCTTCATAGCAAAATTACTTACGGATACCCAGTTTTGCAATGATTGCACGATAACGGTTGATATCTTTTTTGATCAGGTAGTTGAGAAGATTTCTTCTCTTACCAACCATTTTCAGAAGGCCTCTCCGGGAATGATGGTCTTTTTTGTTGACCTTCAGATGCTCGGTGAGCTCGTTGATTCTCTTGGTCAGAATAGCGATCTGTACCTCAGGAGAACCGGTGTCACCCTCATGGGTGGCGTTGTCTGCGATGATCTGGGCTTTGACTGCTTTGTCCAGCATAGAAATGCACCTCTTTTTAAAATATTTACCGGTACCATAGAAAAGGGCAGGCACTTCCCCTCAGGGGCTTACTCCCTATTCCATGCATACGGTAGGGCTGTGAGTATAGATGGACTTTCTCCTATCCCACTAACTAGTATAGGATACCATAGAGATGATTTTTTGTCTATATTTTTTGTAAATTTCTTTCCTCTATTCTCCGGTTTTTCAGGTAGGCGCCGGAAATGCGCCGGGCGGCCTCACTGTCCTGGCTGATCTGCTCCTTCAATTGTTCGATGGAGTCGAATTTTCTCTCCGGCCGCAGGAAGGAAAGCAGTGCCACCTCCACACTTTTTCCATATAAGTCCCCATCAAAGTCCAGGATATAGGTCTCCGCCAGGGGATCTTTGACCTCTACCGTGGGCTTGATCCCCACATTGGTGACGCCGGGGCGCCATGCCCCATCCACATAAGCGATGGAGGCGTAAACTCCGAACCGCGGAATAATATGCCCCTTCTCAAAGGGCTGGTTGATGGTGGGAAAATCCAGCTTCCTTCCCAACCGGCGGCCGTGGATCACCTTGGTATCCACCGTAAAGAGACTTTCCAGCAGCCGGTTGGCTTCTTCCATCTCCCCGTCTAAAATCAGTCCCCGGATCCGGGTAGAGCTGACCGGACATCCTCCATCGTCAATATGATCTACCACGCAGACCTCTACCCCGTACTCTCCGCACAGCTGACGAAGGGTGCCGACATCTCCGGCTGCCCCCTTGCCAAAGCGGAAATCATAGCCACAGGCCACATACTTGGCCTGCAGTCCCTTTACCAGGATTTTCTCTACGTATTCTCTGGGGGTGAGATCTCGGAATTGGTCAAAAGCAGGACAAAGCTCTATTTCAATGCCCAATTGTGCAAAAATTTCGCTTTTGCGGCGGCCTGACATGATCGCCAAATATCCTTTTTTAGAGGCAGGCTTTTCCCCATGGACCGTAAAGGTAAAGACGCAGGGGGTGAGGCCAGCGGATTTTTGTTCTACCACTTTCTGGATCACCGCCCGATGGCCCTTATGGACCCCGTCAAACAGGCCCAGAGCCACCGCTGTTGGCGTCTTTATCTGATATTGTAATGTATAGGAAGTAACCAAATTATTGCCTCCCCCAAAATAGCTTTCTGATCCGCAGCTTTCCTTCCTCCTCATCCCGATAGGCAAGTCCGCCAAAGGTGCCGTCCTCCCCGGTAACCCGCAGGTTGCCCTTGGCCTCAGGGCAGGAAATCCTTTCTAAATCCAGTTTGACACCGTTGACAAACTGGCCAAATTGGCGGTTTCCCAACCGCACCTCCGGAAGCTCTTTGAAGGCAGATTCCACCGGCAAAAGCGCCTCTTCCAGTTTCCCCGTGTCAGCCAGTGCCTGGATCCCTTCCAAAGTCAGGCACTGGTCGATGGAGATGCCGCAGGCCATGGTTCGCTCCAGGGAAACCATAGCCGCCCCGCATCCCAGCTTCTCGCCGATATCGTGGCAAAGAGTGCGCACATAGGTGCCTTTGGAACAGTGGACGTCAAAATCCACCTCATCGCCCTCCATGGAGAGGACAGAAATACCATACACGGTAATAGGCCGTGGAGGGCGTTCTACCGTAATGCCCTCCCGGGCCAGATCGCACAGCTTCCGGCCGCCGATCTTAATGGCGGAATACATGGGCGGAATCTGCATTCCTTCCCCCCGAAAGCCTTCCACTGCCTGCAGAATCTCTGCCTGCGTCGGCCGGGCATCCCTTTGGGTAAGGATGTTCCCCGTCATGTCCTGGGTGTCGGTGGTAACCCCCAGCCGCAGCCGGGCCCGGTATTTTTTATCCTGATCCGGCATCAGGTCACAGGCTTTGGTGGCTGTGCCGATAAGCACCGGCAACACCCCTGTGGCCATGGGATCCAGGGTGCCGCTGTGGCCAATACGCCGGGTCTTGGTCATCCCCCGCAGCTTCGCCACCACATCAAAGGAGGTGAAGCCCTGAGGTTTGTTCACACAGAGGATTCCGTCCATTGACTATCTGCCCTCCATCACTGGGGCTAGAGCCAGCAGGACCATCTCTTTGGCATGGGCCAAATCCTCCGCAATAAAGCAGCCGGCAGCACGGGCATGGCCGCCGCCCCCTAATTTGCCGCATAGATGGGATGCATCAATTTCCTCCGATGTGCGGACGGAAATTTTGTAGCCGCCCTCCTTTTCCCGGAAGGTGACCCCAACCTGTACCCCTTCAATCTGGCGGGGAATGGCGGAAATACCGTCCAGTTCGCTGTCACTGATCCCCGTCTGCCGAATCGCATCCAGGGATACGACGATGAAAGCGCACCGGTTGTTAAAGTGATACTCCATAGAGGAAAGGGCCATCTGCTCCATCCGGATGCGGCTCAGGCTCTTGGTGTCAAACATGATCCGGTTGATCATCCCCGCCATGGCCCCTTTATCATAAAGGTCCGCCGCGATCCGATGGCTGCGGGCAGTCACGTTGGTATAGCGGAAACAGCCGGTATCGGTGGAAATCCCGGTATAGATGGCCGATGCCATCACTGGGTCCCATGCTATCCCCATTGCTTCGATGACCTCATAGATCACCTCAGCGGTGGCGGCGCTTTGGTCTTCCAAAAGGACACGCTCCGCATAAAATATGTTGGAGGGGTGGTGATCGATGCACAAATCCACCCGGCCTTTATAGGGAAGAAGTTTTTCCCCAAAGAGCTGGGTATCGGCAATATCCACCGCCACAATCATACCGGGGGCAAACTCTTCTTCCAGGTAGTCCTTGGTCATGTAGCCGTACCGCTCCGAGATCGGGTCAGAACACAAAACCTTTGCCCGCTTTCCCAGTTTTTTCAGCGCGTAGTAAAGCCCGAAGGCGGAACCCAAGGTATCCCCGTCAGGATGCTGATGGCAGAGAATGTAAAAATCCTCCCCCTGCCTGAGCATCGACGCTACATCTTCCACCGAAATTCTCTTTTGATCCTTTGTCTTTGTCATGGCTGTCCTTCCCTCCGGCAATTACTCATGATCCAGCTCCCGCAGCAGGCTGGAGATGTGGGCGCTGTGCTCTATGGAGTCATCCGGGATAAACTTAAATTCCGGGGAGCAGCGCAGCTTCAGCCGGAGATTGATCTCCCGGCGGATAAAGCCTGCTGCGCTCTTGAGGCCTTTGACGGCCTCCTTGGCCCCTTCTATCCCATCCATAGAGCTGACGTAAACCTTCACCTGGGACATATCCTTGCTCATTTCAGTACGGACAATGGTAATCAGTCCGCTGATGCGGGGATCCTTGAGGGAGCGCATAATATCGGTCAGCTCTCTCTTGACATCCTCACTGATTCTGTCCACTTTGTATCCTGCCATCTCTTTCACTTCCTTACTGGCCCATAGAGAGCCGATGAGAAATTACCAGCAGGCAAACTGCCTGCTGGTAACCAGTTCCTTGTTATTCTCTGTATTCTTCCACGACATATGCTTCAAATATGTCGCCTTCTTTGATGTCGTTGAATTTCTCCAGGCTCATACCGCACTCGTAGCCGGAAGCAACCTCTTTGACGTCGTCTTTAAACCGCTTGAGGCTGTCGAGCTTGTCGTCGGCGATGATGATGCCATCCCGGACGATACGGATGTTGGCGCTGCGGGTAATCTTGCCCTCCAACACATAACATCCGGCCACGGCGCCAACATTGGAGATCTTGTACACCTGGCGCACCTCTGCACGGCCCAGATCCACATCCTTGTATTTGGGGGCCAGCATGCCTTTCATGGCGGATTTAATCTCCTCAATGGCATCGTAGATAATACGGTAGAGACGGATTTCCACCCCATCCCGTTCCGCTGCGTCCTTGGCTACCGGGTCAGGACGGACGTTGAAGCCTACGATAATGGCGTTGGATGCATCGGCCAGCATAACATCAGATTCGCTGACCGCGCCCACAGCGCCGTGGATCACCTTGACCCGCACCTCGTCATTGGAAAGCTTCTCCAAAGATTGGCGGACTGCTTCCACCGAGCCCTGGACGTCGGCTTTGATGATGATGGGCAACTCCTTGACCTCGCCCTGCTCGATCTGGGAGAAGAGATTGTCAAGGGTGACCTTCTGATAGGTGCTAAACTGTTCTTCCTTCAGCTCATGCTTACGCTGTTCCACCAGTTCCTTGGCCAGTTTTTCGTCCTCAACGCAGTTGAAGATGTCTCCGGCAGACGGCACCTCAGAAAGGCCGGTAATCTCCACCGGAACAGAGGGGCCGGCCTCGGTCACCTTGCGATGGCGGTCATCCAGCATCACCCGGACATGGCCCAGGGCTGTGCCCGCGATGATGACATCGCCGGTGTGAAGGGTGCCGTTTTGCACCAATACCGTGGCTACAGGACCGCGGCCCTTATCCAGCTTTGCCTCAATCACAGTGCCCTTGGCAAGGCGGTCGGGATTGGCCTTCAGCTCTTTCATATCGGCAACCAGCTGGACCATTTCCAGCAGGGTATCGATGTTTTCGTGGGTTTTAGCAGAAACCGGGACACAGATGACGTCGCCGCCCCACTCCTCTGGCACCAGCTCGTACTCTGTCAGCTCCTGTTTCACCTTTTCGGGATTGGCTTCCGGTTTATCCATCTTGTTAATGGCCACAATGATGGAAACTCCCGCCGCTTTGGCATGGTTGATGGCCTCCACCGTCTGGGGCATGATGCCGTCATCAGCGGCTACCACCAGGATGGCAATATCGGTAACCTGGGCGCCGCGGGCACGCATAGAGGTAAACGCCTCATGGCCGGGGGTATCCAGGAAGGTAATGTATTTATCGTTAATCTTCACCCGATAAGCACCGATGTGCTGGGTGATACCGCCGGCCTCGGTGGCGGTGACATCAGAATGACGGATAGCGTCGAGAAGGCTGGTCTTTCCGTGGTCAACATGGCCCATAACCACCACAACCGGGCTTCTCTCCTGGAGGGAATCGGTGTCGTCCTCGCTGTCGTCGATCAGACGTTCCTCAATGGTGATGACTACCTCTTTTTCTACCTTGGCCCCGAAATCCATGGCCACTAGGGCAGCGGTGTCGTAATCAATGGTTTCGGTGACAGTGGCCATGACCCCAAGGCCCATCAGTTTTTTGATGACCTGGGCCGCCGGCACCATCAGCTTGGAAGCAAGCTCTCCCACCACAATGGCTTCGGGAAGAACCAGATGCATCTGAGGCCGTTTCGCCCGTTCAGCCTCGATGCGGCGGAGCTTCTCTGCCTCCGTCTCCTTTTTGCGTCCGTATTTTCCACGCTGGGCGCTGCGCTGGTTGATCTTCTGCTTTTTCTGCACATTATCCCGTGTGATGGCGGAAGCAGGAGCAATCTGCTCATAGTGCTCGTTGTATTTGTCCAGGTCTACCTGGGCTGCCCGCATATCTACATAGCGGACATTCTTATCCTTATCAATGGTAGAGACATTGGAGTTGGTTCCCGCAGTGGTCGGAGCCTGGCGCTGGGGCAGCTGCTTATTCTGCGCCGGGCGCTTGGTTCCCTGCTCCCCTTTCTGGAAGGGGCGGCCATTGCCTTGATGGGCCGGACGTCCGCCCTGTCGGCCATCCTGAGAAGGCCGGCCACCCTGGTAATTGGGCCGGCCGCCCTGCTGACCGCCTTGGAAGGAGCCACGGTTGTTCTGCCGGTCACCCTGATAGGCTGGGCGTCCACCTTGCTGATTTCCTTGATAAGGCGGACGGCTTCCCTGCTGGCCACCTTGGAAGGAACCGCGGTTGTTCTGCTGGCCGCCCTGATAAGCTGGACGTCCACCCTGCTGATTCCCCTGATAGGGGGCGCGAGGCCGTTCCTGCGCATCGGAGCGGGGAGAAGCTGGCTGCTGGGCACGGGGTGCCGGAGCCGGCTTTGCCTCCTGGGGCTTCTGAGGAGCCGGCTGAGCCGGGGCGGCAGTCTTCTCCTCCGCCTTGACCTCCGCTGGTTCTGATTTTGCCGGGGCGGGAGCCGGCGCCTTTACTGCCGGTTTTGCCGGGGCCTTCGGCGCTTCCTTTTTAAGGCCGGATGCGAAATAGGCATTAAAGTCCTTCACCTGATTTTTCTGTGTAAAATACTCAAAAACAAGATTTAGCTCCTGTTCTGTCAACGCTGTCATATGTTTTTTAGGGGTATCGAAATGTTCACCGAGCAGATCGATGACATCCTTGCTGGGGACATTCAGGTCTTTTGCGACCTCGTGGACTCTGTACTTTATGATCACTGGGCGTTACCTCCTTGTCATTGCGGCCACCGTTTTACATCTTCTATCTCTCTCCTGGCAAAGGCCAGCATCCTAGCCATCCAACGGCTTTAACATCTGCCGGATACGGTCCGCCATTCCCTGGTCCAACACCGCCAACACGCCGGAACGCTTGGAAACGGAAAACCAGATTTCATCCATCGTCGCCGGAATCGTTCTTCGCTCAACGCCTGCCCGGCTACAGATCAAGTTGATTTCCTTCTCTGTCTTCGGGGACAGATCGGATGTACATAGGACAAGCCCTGTCCGCTGTTTCAGGACCGCTTCTTTCACTACATCAAACCCGAGAGCTAACCTGCCCGCTCTTTTGGTCAGCGAGAGGAAGGATAGCAGTTGTTCATTCACTTGCCTGCAGTTCCTCCTCCATCTTTTGGTACACTTCATCGGGAATGGCGCAGGAGAAGGCTCTTTCAAAGCCCTTTTGCTTCCGGGCTTTCTGGAAGCACTCCAGGTTTCTGCAAACATAGGCGCCCCGTCCCGATTTCTTTCCGGTGAGGTCGAGGAAGATTTCGCCTGCATTGGTTTTGACCACCCGGACCAATTCCTTTTTGGGCTTCATCTCCCTGCACCCGGTACACATACGCATGGGTACTTTTCTGGCCTGCATAACATCCTCCATCCTTTGACATCCATCAAAAGCTTTCGTTTTTCTTTGCTCTCTATCACATCGCCGGAAAACCGGCGGAATTCTCCTTTATTCCTCCTCTACCGGAGCCGTGGGTTCTGGCGCCGGGGCGCTTTCGCTGCGGATATCGATTTTCCATCCGGTGAGCCGGGCAGCCAAACGGGCATTCTGCCCCTTGTTGCCGATAGCCAGGGAAAGCTGGTTGTCAGGAACCACCACATGGCAGATCTTCTGCTCCTCGTCCTCTATTTCCACGCTGATGACATCAGCAGGAGAAAGGGCGGCGGCAATAAACTCTGTGGGGTCTTCGCTGTATTTGATGACGTCGATCTTCTCGCCGCCCAGTTCGTCGACAATCTTGGCCACCCGCACGCCTCTCTGTCCGATACAGGCGCCTACGGCGTCCACATTGGGATCTTTGGTGTGAACGGCAATTTTGGTCCGGGAGCCAGCCTCTCTGGAAATGGCCTTGACCTCCACCACGCCGTCGTAAATCTCGGGGACCTCCATCTCAAAGAGCCGTTTGACCAGCCCTGGATGGCTCCTGGAAATCATGACCCGGGGGCCTCTGTCGGAATCGGCCACTTCCACCACGTAAACCTTGATCCGGTCTCCTTCGTGAAGTTCCTCTCCCGGCACCTGCTCGGATTTGGGCAGGACCGCCTCATTTCTGCCGATTTCCAGGGTAGCGGTCCCTCTGCGCTGATCGATGCGCTGGACAATGGCGGTGACAATCTCCTGCTCCTTGTTCTGGAACTCCTGGAGCATCTGTCCCCGCTCCGCCTCTCGGATGCCCTGACGGATGACGTGCTTGGCGGTCTGGGCAGCGATACGGCCAAACTGCTTGGTCTCCAGGGGAATATTGACTACCGATCCCACCTGAGCCTTTTTATCATACTGGATTGCATTCTCCAAAAGGATTTCATTGGCGTCGTCTTCCACCTGGTCCACTACGTTTTTGACGATGGCCACATCAAAGACACCTTTGTCGGGATTGATGTCAACCAGCACATTTTCTACCCCTGCGTGGTCTCTCTTGACGGCGATAACGATGGCATTGCTGATCTTTTCCAGCAAATAATCCGCCGGTATGCCCTTTTCCCTCTCCAAAAGCGACAGGGCCTCAAAAAACTCGGTGTTCATTCTCCGCTTCCTCCCATATCAAAATCGTCATAAAGTCGTATAAATGCCGTATCCGCCTTTTTGACGGAAAAAACAGTCTCGTTCTCTAACCGCATGGTCACAGTCCCATCCTCATAGGACATCAGTTCTCCTGTGAAATCCCGCTGGCCATCCACCGGACGGATCAGTCTAACATTAATTTTATGTCCCAGGAACTGCTTAAAATGCCAATCCTTGACAAGATCCCGCTCCACGCCGGGAGAGGAAACCTCCAGATAATAACTTTGGGAGATAGGATCCGCATCATCAAGGAGCTTGTCGATTCCCCTGCTGACCCGCTCGCAGTCGTCAATGTCAACTCCGCCCTCTTTGTCAATAAAGATGCGCAGGTACCAATAGGCCCCCTCTTTTTCAAAGCGGACATCCCACAAAGTCAGTCCCATATCCCGGATTACCGGCTCTACAATACCGGTGACAATCTGGACGGTCCCGCCGCCCGAACTTCCCTTCGCCAAAAAAATCACTCCAACATAAAGCAAAGAGTGGGAAAACCCACTCTTCACCTTCACTCTATTCTTACTTTAAATAGAATACACTGAAAAACGCCTACTGTCAAGGTTTTTTCACCCTTGGAATCCCCATTTCCGCCGTTTTTTACCCCGTTTTTACCGAAACAGAACTGTTTTTTCCTATTCCTCCATCTGTTTGCCCAAAAATGCAGCCGCCGCCTGGATGAGTTTGATCTCGCTGTCCCCTACGGCCGCTGCCGGTTCGCTGGCCAAAAACATGACGGTGCCCGATACATCCCCTCCAGAGAGGATGGGGATGGCGACGCTGGCATAGCGCTCCACCCCTTCTACCGGCTGCAGCCGCTTCTGTTCCTTAGAGGTATAGATATACCCCCGTCTTTGTTCCATAATATCCTCCAGGGAGGCGGAGACACGGCGCTCGATCATCTCCTTCTTGGGGATACCGGAGACGGCAACCACGTGATCCCGATCGCTGACGATGACAGGGTGGCCGCCAATTTTATAGAGCACGTCCGCGTACTGCCCCGCAAAGGAGGCCAGCTCCCCGATGGGCGAATACTTCTTAAAGATGACCTCTCCGTCGTTGTCTGTATAAATTTCAAGGGGATCCCCTTCCCTGATCCGCATGGTCCTGCGGATTTCCTTGGGGATGACCACCCGGCCTAAATCGTCGATCCTTCTCACAATACCTGTTGCCTTCAATTTATTTTACCTCCTGAAGATTTATTTTTATGATTCTGTGGTTAGTATCCTCCATTTGGAATCTTCTATGCATCCTCAAAAAGAAATTTCCACATCGGATTACGATTTAAAAATCAGGAGAAATTCTTTCCATTGCTATCTACCTTATTATATAGTAAAATCGATAGGCGGCAGTTGTCCGCAACTGCTCCCAGGGATTTTATCGCAAAACCCATCCCTGGATTGGTTGACCCAGATCCATTCCTTTATTTTTACCTCTTTTTCCATACTTTAAAAATCTTTGTGAAAAAATCGACAAAAATAATGGCGTTTTCCCCACTTTTTTCTTTTTCTACGTAGATGTAGTTTTTTTCGAAACCACTTTTCATCCGGCAGAATCTATGTTATAGTATGAATATACGAAATTCGATGCTTTTTGTTCCCTTTCATAGCTTTCGCTTGATTTCCCATGAAGTGGTTTTTCAGCTCATGCGGAAGATTTTTTTGCTTTTTATCGATATTTATTTATCGATAAAAAGCGTGCTGATTTCCAATTGGCGAACAAGGGCATCTGGAATTCGCGGAAGGAAAGGAGTGTGTCCATGGCTTCCAGCAGCATTTCCCGGCTGACGCTGCAGAGGCTTCCCACCTATCTGTCATACCTAAAAGGTCTTCCCGAAAGCAGTCCGCCCAACATTTCCGCGGCGGCAATTGCGGCAGGGCTAGGCCTAGGAGAAGTTCAAGTCCGGAAAGATCTCGCTTCGGTCAGCGACGCCGGAAAGCCACGAATCGGTTACCTGGTTTCTGATCTAATCCGGGATCTTGAGCAGTTTCTAGGGTATGGCACCTGTAACCGCACCGTCCTGGTGGGGGTGGGAAATTTAGGGCTCGCCCTTCTCTCTTACTCCGGCTTCGCGGAATACGGTCTTCATATTGTCGCAGCCTTTGATGTTAACAAAGCACTGATTGGCAATACGGTGGACCAAAAGCCGATTCTGCCGGTGGAAGATCTTCCTGCTTTTTGCCGGGAGTCTGGTATCCAAATTGGTGTGCTGACCGTGCCGGCTGCGGCCGCCCAATCCTGCTGTAATGCCCTGGTGGCTGGCGGGGTGCGGGCGATATGGAATTTTGCCCCTGTCCATTTGCAGGCCCCTCCCGGCGTACTGGTCCAGCGGGAAAACATGGCTTCCTCCCTGGCGCTGCTCTCCTACCACTTAAAAACACAGAGCGGTTATCCGGGAGAAACAAGAAGAAACGGCCGTCAGTCTGAAAAGGAAATAGGAGGAAAAAGAAATGGGTAAAAAAGTAACTATTATCGGCGCTGGTAGCGTCGGCTCGACCATCGCCTACACCATGGCAGTAAATGGCATTGCCACTGAGGTGGTCATGATCGATATCAACGAGTCGAAATCTATGGGTGAGGCTCTGGATATCCGGCAGGGCGTTCCCTTCTGCCCCCCAATTTCGATTTATGCCGGCAGCTATCCTGACGCAGTAGACTCCGATATTGTCATCCTGACATCCGGTATCGCCAGAAAGCCCGGTCAATCCCGCCTGGAACTGGCCCAGGTCAACGTTGACATTACCAAATCCATTGTGGCCGAAATCGTAAAGTATGCCCCCAATGCGGTGTATATCATCGTCAGCAACCCGGTTGATATTCTTACCTATGTATTTACCAAAGTCTCCGGTCTGCCTGAAAAACAGATCATTGGTTCCGGCACTATTCTAGATACTGCCCGTCTCCGTGCCCGTTTGGCCGAGTATTTTTCCATCAATCAGCAGAATGTTCATGCCTATGTTTTCGGTGAGCACGGCGATTCTTCCTTTGTCCCCTGGTCCGTAGGCAGTGTCTCCAATATTCCAATTGATAAGTACAGCGAATGTCTCACAGAGAAAGACGTCGTTATTCCCAAGCTGGTACATAGCGAAGTTGAAAATTACATCCGTAAGTCCGGAGCTAAGATCATCGAGCGCAAAGGCGCTACCTTCTATGCTGTGGCAGTTTCCGTATGTCATATCTGCAAATGCATCTTCAGCGGCGCTGACACCACCATGACCGTATCCAGCATGATGCATGGCGAGTACGGTATTGATGATGTATGTCTAAGCACCCTGAGCATTGTCGGAGCAGGCGGACTGGCCGGAAAATTGATGATCCCCCTGACCGATGAGGAAACCGCGCTACTTCACAAGAGCGCCGACAACCTGAAGGCTGTCCTGAAAAATATCAACATCTAAACTTTCAGAAAGACCGGCAAACGGGCGGCCACCTGCCGCCCGCTGGCCGGTACTGTAAGTTTTGTTCTGATTTTATATAGGAAAGCGAGCGATAGAAATGGAACAGAAAAAACAGGAGTACCGGATCGAGCACGATTCCATGGGCGAAGTCAAGGTGCCTGCGGATAAATATTGGGCAGCACAGACCGAACGCAGCCATGAGAACTTCCTCATTGGCGTAGGAATCGAAACGATGCCCCGGGAGATTACCCATGCCTTTGGCATCCTGAAAAAGGCTGCCGCTCAGGCCAATCACGCCCTGAAGCCGGAGAAGATGACCGACGAAAAATTGGCGGCGATTTCCCAGGCTTGCGACGAGGTCATCAGCGGCGCTTTGAACGACCACTTCCCTCTGGTCGTCTGGCAGACCGGCAGCGGCACCCAATCCAACATGAACGCCAACGAGGTCATTGCCAACCGCGGCAATGAAATTGCCGGCAAAAAGCTGCTGCATCCCAATGATGACATCAATATGAGCCAGTCTTCCAATGACACTTTCCCCACCGCCATGCATATTTCGGCGGTCCTTACCATTGAAGACAAGCTCTTCCCGGCCATTGACCTGCTGGTTTCCACCTTCCGCCGTTTGGAAGAGGAAAACCGCGGCATTGTCAAAAGCGGCCGCACCCATCTCCAGGACGCCACCCCCATCCAGTTCTCCCAGGAGATCAGCGGCTGGCGCTCCTCTTTGGAAAAGGACAAAAAGATGCTGGAACTGGCCCTGCCCGAACTCAAGGAACTGGCCTTGGGCGGCACGGCTGTTGGCACCGGGCTCAATGCCCCTGCCGGATTTGACGTAAAGGTGGCAGAAGCTGTGTCCGCTCTGACCGGCAAACAGTTTGTCACCGCACCTAACAAGTTCCACGCCCTCACCAGCAAAGACGAGCTGGTCTTTGCCCACGGAGCTCTGAAAGCCCTGGCGGCCGATCTGATGAAGATTGCCAACGACGTGCGCTGGCTGGCCAGCGGACCCAGGGACGGCCTCGGCGAGATTTTCATTCCGGAAAACGAGCCCGGCTCCTCCATCATGCCCGGCAAGGTCAATCCGACCCAGTGTGAAGCTGTCACCATGGTTGCTGTCCAGGTCATGGGCAATGACGTAGCGGTGGGGATGGCCGCCTCCCAGGGTAACTTTGAGCTCAACGTATTCATGCCGGTGTGCATTTATAATTTCCTTCAGTCGGCCAGACTGCTGACGGAGTGCATGGTTTCCTTTAACAACAACTGTGCCGTAGGCATTACCGCCAACCGGGAAAAGATGCATCACAACCTGCATAACTCCCTGATGCTGGTCACCGCTCTGAATCCTTACATCGGCTATGAAAACGCTGCCAAAACGGCGAAGAAAGCCTATAAGGACAACATCTCCCTCAAAGAGGCCTGTGTTGAGCTGGGCTTCCTGACGGCAGAAAAATTTGACGAGGTATTCCATCCGGAAGAGATGGCCTAAACGCCCTCGTCCAGTAAACTTTCACGATAAGGGAAGGGAATCGTATGATATTCAGTTATTATCCTGGCTGCACGTTGAAAAACAAGGCACAGGATTTGGACCGGTATGCCCACCGTTCGGCGGAAGCCCTGGGCTTTACGCTGGAGGAACTGCCGGAGTGGCAGTGCTGCGGCGGCGCCTATTCCATGGCGCAGGACGAGATTGCCAGCAAACTGGCAGCCGTTCGGGCTCTCAATACCGCCAAAGAACAGGGCCGCACCCTGGTCACCCTGTGCTCAGCGTGCCACAACGTGCTCAAACAGGCCAACCATGACATGAAGGAAAACGAAGAGTTTTCCCAGAAGGCCAACAACTATATGCAGCTGGATGAGCCCTATCAAGGGGAAGCCGAGGTGCTTCATTATCTGGAGGTGCTGCGCGATGTGGTCGGCTTTGACAAACTGGCCCAAGCGGTGAAAAATCCGCTGACCGGCAAACGGATCGGCGCCTATTATGGCTGCCTGCTGCTTCGTCCCGGCAAGGTGCTGCAGATGGATAACCCGGAAAACCCAAAGATCATGGAAGATCTTATCCGTGCTTTGGGAGGCGAGCCGGTCATCTATGCCAACCGGAATGAATGCTGCGGCGGCTATGTGACCATGGAGGACAAGGCCCTTGCCAGCAAAAAGAGCACAGCGGTAATGGAAAACGCCGCTGAGATGAAGGCCGACATGCTGATCACCGCATGTCCCCTGTGCCTATACAACCTGACCAAGAATACGCCGGAGCAAAACCGGTTGCCGGTGTTGTACTTCACCGAGCTTTTGGCGGAAGCCTTAGGCGTAAAAGACTGAGAAGGGAGCGCGAAATATGAGCAAATATGATAAAGAACAAGTTCTCCGCTCCAGCGGCGTCAACGTTTTGAAGTGTATGCGCTGCGGCAAATGTTCCGCCACCTGCCCTTCTTACGATGAGATGGAATACCATCCCCATGAGTTTGTCTATATGGTGGAAAAAGGCCAGATCGACAAGCTGATGGCTTCCCCATCCATTTACAAATGTCTTTCCTGCTACGCATGTCTGGAGCGTTGTCCCCGCGGCGTGGAACCCGCTAAGCTTGTGGAAGCGGTACGCCTGCTGGTCATCCGCCAGCAGGGGCAAAACCATTTGAAGGCCGATGATATCCCTGCGCTGCTGGACGAAGATCTGCCGCAGCAGGCCATCGTAACCGCCCTTCGCAAGTACAGCAAATAAGGAGGAAACAAAATGCAAAGAATTGGCGTGTTTGTCTGCTGGTGCGGTAGTAATATTGCCGGCACTGTAGACGTCAACGCGGTTTCAGAGGCCTTGGCTCACGAGCCCGGTGTCGTTTACTCCATCAACTACCAATATATGTGTTCGGAAGCGGGACAGAATCTGGTCAAAGATGCCATCAAGGAGCATCAGCTCACCGGTGTAGTCATCTGCTCCTGCTCCCCCCGTATGCATGAGGCGACCTTCCGGAAGGCGGCAGCCTCTGCCGGACTCAACCCCTATATGGTCGAAATCGCTAACATCCGCGAGCAGTGCTCCTGGATTCATAAAGATATGCCCACCGCAACAGAAAAAGCCATTATCCTAGGCCGTGCAGCCATTGCGAAGGTACAGCTGAACACCCCCCTCATCGCTGGGGAAAGCCCGGTTACCAAGCGTGCGCTGGTCATCGGCGGCGGTATCGCAGGCATCCAGACCGCGCTGGATATCGCCGATGCCGGCTTTGAGGTGGACATTGTAGAGAAACAGCCCACCATCGGCGGCAAGATGACCCAGCTGGATAAAACATTCCCCACCTTGGACTGTGCCGCTTGTATCCTGACCCCCAAAATGGTGGATTGCGCCCAGAACGATAACATCAACATCTACGCCTTCAGCGAGGTGGAAGAGGTCAAGGGCTTTGTGGGCAACTTCACGGTGAAGATCCGGAAGAAAGCCCGGTATGTGGACGAGACCAAGTGCACCGGCTGCGGCCTCTGCACCGAAAAATGTCCTCAGAAACGGGTTCCCAACGAGTTTAACCTGGGAATGGATAACCGCAGGGCTGTCTATATTCCCTTTGCCCAGGCCGTTCCCAAAATTGCCACCATTGACCCTGACTACTGTAACATGCTCAAAAACGGCAAGTGCGGCGTCTGCGCCAAGGTATGTACCGCTGGGGCCATCGACTATAAACAGAAAGATCAGATCGTAGAGCGGGAATACGGCGCCATCGTTGTGGCCACCGGATATAATCCCATCCAGCTGGATCAGTTTGAGGAATATGCCTACTCCCAGAGCAAGGATGTTGTCACCTCCCTGGAGTTTGAGCGTCTGACCAACGCGGCAGGTCCTACCAACGGCACCCTGCTTCGTCCCTCCGACGGCAAGCATCCTCACACCATTGTATTTGTCCAGTGTGTTGGCTCCCGTGACACATCCGGTTGCGGCAAGCCCTACTGCTCCAAGATCTGCTGCATGTACACGGCCAAGCATGCCATGCTGACCCGTGAAAAATACCCGGATACCGATGTCTATGTGTTCTACATTGATGTGCGTACCCCTGGTAAGAACTTTGATGAGTTCTATCGCCGGGCGGTGGAAGAATATGGCGTCCATTACATCAAAGGTATGGTAGGAAAGGTAACGCCCCGTGCCGACGGCAAATTGTCGGTGCAGGCTTCCGACCTGATCTCCAACGAACAGCTTCATATTGACGCCGATATGGTGGTGTTGGCCGCCGCTATTGAGCCCGATAAGAGCGCCCGTTCCCTGGGGACCATGCTCACAGCCAGCATGGATACCAACGACTTCTTTACCGAAGCTCATCCCAAGCTGCGTCCGGTAGAAAGCCCCACCGCTGGTATCTTCCTTTCCGGCACTTGCCAGGGTCCCAAGGATATTCCGGAGACCGTTTCCCAAGCTGGCGCGGCTGCGGCCAAGGTCATCGGACTTCTGGCCAAGAACAAGCTGACCTGCAACCCCTGTGTGGCTCATTCCGACGAATTGATGTGCAATGGCTGCTCGTCCTGCGAAAAGGTTTGCCCCTACGGCGCTATTACCTATTTGGATAAAGAGTTTGTCATGCCCGACCGGACCACGGCAATCCGCCGCGTAGCTTCGGTCAACGAGGCTGTCTGCCAGGGATGCGGCGCTTGTACCGTAGCCTGCCCGTCTGGTGCAATGGATCTGAAAGGCTTCTCGAATAGCCAAATTATGGCGGAGGTGGATGCAATATGCAACATGAAGTAAAAGAATTCAAGCCCAAAATCGTCGCATTTTGCTGCAACTGGTGTTCCTATGCAGGCGCGGACCTGGCGGGAACCAACCGCCTCAACTATCCCGCTGATGTCAAGATCATCCGGGTTCCCTGCTCCTGCCGGGTCAACCCCATGTTTATCCTTCGCGCTTTCCAGCGGGGTGCTGACGGTGTAATCCTCTGCGGTTGCCATCCCGGCGACTGCCATTACACCACCGGCAACTACTATGCCCGCCGCCGCATGACCCTGCTGTTCTCCATGCTGGACTATCTGGGCATTGAGAAAGAGCGCACCCGTGTGGAATGGGTTTCCGCTGCGGAAGGCGCCAAGTTTGCTCAGACTATGAATGAATTTGTTGCCGCCGTGACCAAGCTGGGCGAGAATAAGAGATTGGAGGATCTGAGATGCAAGAAGTAATCATTGCAAAAGCCAAGGAACTGCTCCAGAACTCCACCGTCGACCGTGTGTTGGGCTGGAAAACCGGCGAGTTTGTCTATGACGTAACCCCTGCTGTCTTTGAGAGCGTAGAGGAGATCGACAACGGCTTTGTCGCCAACGATTTCTGCGGAAACAACCTTTCCAAATATCTGATCAAGGAGTCCCGCAAGCCGGGTAAGGTCCTGGTCTTTTTGAAGCCCTGTGATACATACAGCTTTAACCAGCTGATCAAGGAACACCGCATTGTGCAGGAAAATGTGTATGCAGTGGGCATTCCCTGCGACGGAAAAACCGACGGAGAAGCCCTCAAAGCCAAGGGCATCAAAGGCATTCTGGGCATCTCCTCCGAGGGCGACCAGTTTGTGGTAGATACCCTCTACGGTGAGCAAACAGTGGCCAAGAAAGACGTGCTGCCGGAGCGCTGCCTCAACTGCAAGAGCAAAAAACATGTAGCTTACGATGAGCTCATCGGAGAAGATGGTGAGGTACTGGACAGCCATCGCTTCGATATGGTAGCCAAGCTGGAGGCTATGACTCCCGACGAGCGCTTTGAGTTCTGGCGGGGCGAGCTTTCCCGCTGCATCCGCTGCAACGCCTGCCGCAATGTATGTCCCGCCTGCTCCTGTGAAAAATGCGTGTTCGACAACGACGCTTCCGGCATTGCTCAAAAGGCTGCGGCTGATAGCTTTGAAGAAAACATGTTCCACATTATCCGCGCCTTCCATGTGGCAGGCCGCTGCACCGACTGCGGAGAATGTTCCCGTGTCTGCCCTCAGAATATCCCGCTGCACCTGCTCAACCGGAAATTTATCAAGGATATTGACACCTTCTACAGCGATTACCAAGCCGGCGCCGATACCGACAGCCGTGCTCCCCTCACCAATTATACCGAGGGCGATGTAGAGCCCGGCATTGTATATGAAAGGGAGGGAAAATAAGCCATGCTGAAACTTTCCCTTGCAAAATTAGACGACCTGTTTGCCGCTATTTCTGCTGACCGGGCCCTTTACCTGCCGGTGGACGATGCAAGCGGTCAGGCCAAATATCAAAAATGGACCGAGGGCGCAAAACTGAGCCAGGCCCTCAACACCGTGCGCAGCGCCAAAGATTTCTTCTTCCCCCAGACCGAAAACTTAGTTGACTTTAAGGTCAAAGGCAAGGAAATCGAGATCATCGACCCCCGCACAGAGCATGACGATTTTGTCATCTTCGGGGTTCGCGCCTGTGACGCCCGCAGCTTTTCCATCCTGGACAAGGTCTTCTTAGCCGATCCGGTGGACACCTACTACCAGTCCCGTCGGGAACACGGTATTGTGGTCAGCATGGCCTGTACCCGTCCTGAGGAAACCTGCTTCTGCACCAGCTTTGGCATTGATCCCACCCGTCCTGAAGGGGATGTCAGCTGCTGGATGGATGAGGAGAACCTCTACCTCTCCGTTTTGACGGAAAAGGGCCAGCAATTTGTCGATCTGGCTGCCGGCCTGCTGGAAGAAGGCGGCGATGAAGCGGTAGCAAGTCAGCAGGAAGCCACTTCTGCATTGATGAAAAAACTGCCTCTGGCCAGCTTCTCTACCCAGAGCTATGGCGGCGACGTCCTTCTCAAGGTTTTCGATTCTCCCAAGTGGGCCGAGCTTTCAGAAAGCTGCCTGGGCTGCGGTACCTGTACCTTTGTTTGTCCCACCTGCCAGTGTTATGACATCCGGGACTTCAACACCGGAAACGGAATTACCCGCTTCCGCTGCTGGGATTCCTGCATGTATTCCGATTTCACCAAAATGGCCCACGGAAATCCCCGCTTGACCCAGCTGGAACGTTTCCGCCAGCGCTTTATGCATAAGCTGGTCTACTTCCCCGCCAACAATGACGGCGAGTATGGCTGCGTCGGCTGCGGCCGCTGCCTTGCCAAATGCCCGATCTCCATGAATATTGTGAAGGTCGCGAAAACACTGGAGGGAGATACCAAATGAACGCTGAAACTTTAATTCCCAAGATTGGCGTCGTGACCGATATCCGCATCGATACACCTGACGTCAAAACTTTCCGCGTGGTTGGCCTGGACGGCAAAAAGGTCTTTGACCACATGCCCGGCCAATGCGCTATGCTCTCCATCCCTGGGGTAGGCGAAGCAATGTTCTCCATTACCTCTTCCCCTACCAACACGGAATTTATGGAGTTTAGTATTAAAAAATGCGGTTGCCTGACCAATTGGCTCCACGCCATGGACGTTGGCCAACAGATTACCATCCGCGGGCCTTACGGTAACAGCTTCCCGGTAGAAACCGCCCTCAAGGGGAAGGACCTTCTCTTTATCGCCGGCGGTATCGGCTTGGCCCCCCTGCGCTCCGTTATCAACTATGTGCGCGATAACCGTGCCAATTACGGCAGCATTCAGATCGTTTACGGTTCCCGCTCTAAGGATGACCTGGTAGACTATCGGGAAATCCTGGACGAATGGATGGCCGACGAGGGCGTTGAGGTCAACCTGACCATCGACCGTCCCCAAGAAGGCTGGGATGGACATGTGGGATTTGTCCCCAACTATGTCAAAGAGCTCCAGCCGGATCTAAACAAAACGGTGCTCGTGTGCGGTCCTCCGGTAATGATTAAATTTACCCTGCAGGGCCTGAAGGAGCTCGGCTTCCAGGAAACACAGGTATACACCACCATGGAGCTGCGTATGAAGTGCGGCGTTGGCAAGTGTGGTCGCTGCAACATCGGCAGCAAGTATGTGTGCAAAGACGGTCCGGTATTCCGCTTTGACCAGCTGGACGAGCTTCCCAACGAGTATTAAAAAGGAGAGTAGCGCAATGGAAACAATGGTTCATATTTTTCTCATGGGAAAACAATATGAAGTTCCCTCCAATCTGACCATTATGAAAGCGATGGAATACGCAGGCTACCAGCTGATCCGCGGATGTGGATGCCGCAACGGCTTCTGCGGCGCCTGCGCCACCATCTACCGTATTAAGGGCGACCGGGAGCTGAAAGCCTGTCTGGCCTGCCAGACCAAGGTAGAAGATAACATGTATGTCGCTACCCTGCCCTTCTTCCCCCTGGTCAAGCAGGTGTACGATATCGAAAAGGTATCTCCCACCCAGCAGATTATGATGCAGCTGTATCCTGAAATCTATGCGTGTATCGGCTGCAACGCCTGCACCAAGAGCTGCACCCAGGATCTTAACGTTATGCAGTATATCGCCTATGCCCAGCGCGGCGACTTTGAAAAATGCGCTGAGGAGTCCTTTGACTGCGTCATGTGCGGTGTCTGCTCCTCCCGCTGTCCGGCCGGAATCTCCCATCCGCAGGTAGCCATGCTGGCCCGCCGTCTCAACGGTAAATACCTGGCTCCCAAGTCGGAGCATCTGGAAAACCGGGTCCGCGAGATCAAAAACGGCGACTTCAAAGAGCTGCTGGAAGGCTTGATGCAGAAGCCGTTGGAAGAAATGCAGGAACTTTACAACCACAGAGATATCGAGAAATAAGGAGGGCCAGTTCATGTATACAAAAGAAATGCTGGAATCCATGAAAAAGGTGGAGGCCAACCGCGAGGCCAACGCTGTGCTGGAGCCCAGAAGAATGACCGCGGAAGAAAAGGACACCCTCCTGAAAACCTATCATCCCGACTACAGACAGGAAGAGTTTGATGTCCTGGCCATCGGCCCCAATAAAGGGGAAAAGGTGCCTAAGGAACTGGCTGCCCTGCTGCAGGCCAACAGCCGAATCCAGCCGGATCAAATTGATCTAAGCCATGTGGATTACGACGTGGATGTGCTGATCATCGGCGGCGGCGGCGCCGGCGCATCTGCTGCCATCGAGGCTGACAACGCCGGCGCAAAGGCGATGATTGTCACCAAGCTGCGGATCGGCGACGCCAACACCATGATGGCAGAAGGCGGCATCCAGGCGGCTGATAAGCCCAATGACAGCCCGGCTGTCCACTATCTTGACGCATTCGGCGGCGGCCATTTTGCCGCTAAACCGGAACTGCTCTATAAACTGGTCACCGAAGCACCTGAGGCTATCCAGTGGCTCAATGACCTGGGTGTGGAATTTGACAAAGCACCTGACGGCACCATGATTACCACCCACGGCGGCGGCACTTCCCGCAAGAGGATGCATGCAGCTAAGGACTATTCCGGTGCAGAAATCATGCGTACCCTCCGGGATGAAGTGCTCAACCGTGAGATCCCTGTTGTGGACTTTACCGCTGCCATCGAGCTGATCCTGGATGAAAACGGTAAAGCGGCTGGCGCTGTTCTGCTGAACATGGAAACGCAGGAGATCCTGATCGCCCGGGCAAAGACAGTGGTCATTGCCACCGGCGGCGCTGGACGCCTGCATTACCAGGGCTTCCCCACCTCCAACCACTATGGTGCAACCGCTGACGGTCTGGTACTGGCCTATCGTGCCGGAGCCAAACTGCTGTATCCGGATACCCTGCAGTATCATCCCACCGGCGCGGCCTATCCGGAGCAGATCTTCGGCGCTCTGGTTACGGAAAAGGTGCGTTCCCTGGGAGCGAAACTCATCAACGTAGACGGTGAGGTCTTTATGCATCCCCTGGAAACCCGCGATGTTTCCGCGGCTTCCATCATCCGTGAATGCTCTGACCGCGGCAAAGGTGTTGCCACACCGGAAGGTACCGGCGTATGGCTGGATACTCCTATGATCGAGCTCAAAGGCGGCGAAGGCACCATCGAAAAACGCATTCCGGCTATGATGCGTATGTTTGCAAAATACGATATTGATATCCGCAAAGAGCCTATTCTGGTTTACCCCACCCTGCACTATCAAAACGGCGGTATCGATATCTCCAGCAACGGCCAGAGCAGTATCGAAAACCTGTTTGTGGCAGGCGAGGCTGTCGGCGGTATCCATGGCCGCAACCGGCTGATGGGCAATTCCCTGCTGGACATCATTGTATTCGGCCGTAACGCAGGCCGCAACGCTTCTGCCAAAGCGAAAGAAACCACGGTAGGCGCCTTGACCCTGGCCCACGTGGACGCTTACGCCAAGGAAATGAAGGAAGCTGGTATTACCAGCGATATGGTCTCTCCGAAACTCCTGCCGGATTATCGGAGAAATAAATAATTTAACTACTGGGAGGAAGCAGTTATGCCTTCTGTTGCAGAAATTTTTGAAACGATTATGATTATCAGCTTTGGAATTTCCTGGCCTCTGTCCATTGTCCGTTCGGTCCGTTCCAAATCTACCAAGGGTAAAAGTTTGCTCTTTATGTGTTTTATCGCCTTCGGTTACGTTTGCGGCATTATCGCCAAGTGCATGACCCAGACCTACAACCTGGCGTTCTGGTTCTATTTCCCCAACGTCATCCTGGTCTGCACCGATATCGGCTTGTACTTCCGCAACCGGGCCATTGAACGCCGTGAGGAAAAACACTAATTTTCTTTTAGGGGAGGCACTATCCTAATGACAGTTACAGTATGCTTAGGAAGCGCTTGTCACGTAAAAGGTTCCCATTATGTATTGGAGACGTTGCAGCGCTTGGTCAAAGAAAATCATCTGGAGGACCAGGTCCATATGGCTGGGACCTTCTGCACAGGGAATTGCCAGAAAGGTGTCTGCGTCACCATTGACGACACCCTCTTCTCCTTTTCCCCGGATACCACAGAAGAGCTTTTTAAAAAAGAAATCCTTTCCAAGTTGAAGTAACACAACGAGGAAATGCCGTCTCGCCCAGGGATGGATGGTAGAGGTAAGGCGGCAAGCGTTTTGGCCATATGTGCTTTATTGTGTCATACGCCATTAGACAATCACAAAAAAGCCTGGAGAAATCGTAATGATTTCTCCAGGCTTTTGTTCTATAAGAATCCTTATTCAAAGTCCCAGTTCCTCTAAGGCATAGTAGATGCCATCGTGATCGTTGTCCTTCGTAACCCGTCCGACCTTTTTCCGGATATCCTCCGGGGCATTTCCCATGGCGGTGCCGTAACCGGCGGCCTCCAGCATCTCCAGGTCATTGTAGTTGTCCCCGAAAGCGATGGCCTCCCGAATGTCTACCCCCCAGAAACCGCAGAGCCAGCGGACGGCCTTGGCCTTGTTGACCCCTCCGGCCATGACCTCCAGAAGGATGTCGGAGGATTTGACAATGGAAAGCTCCGGGAAGGCCTTTTTGAGCTGCTGCTCAATCCCCAGGATCTTCCCTGGCCCGCACATGCACAGGATTTTGTGTACCATAGCGTCCTTGGGTAGGGAGTCCATGGTTCCCTCCCTGGCCTGGGCCTTTACCGCGTCCTCCTCCGTTTTTACCCGGGGGTCGTCCTTGACCTTGACAATCCAGTCATCCACCGAGTAGACACCCCAGCTTGCATCCAGCCTGTGGCCCTCTATGTAGTCTAGGACGGCTTTTGCCTGGCCATAGGTCATGGCATGCTGATGGAGAGGTTTCCGTTCCTCATCCAAAATCAGCGCCCCACTGTAGGCAATAATGGGGCTGCGAAAATCATTTTCTTCCAGGATGTGATAGATACCAGATGGGCTCCTAGCCGAAACAATGACGAAGGGAATCTTCCGCTCTTTCAGCCTCCCGATGGCCTTTCGGGTCAGCTGGGTCAGTTCGTTCTCCGTATTCAGCAAAGTCCCATCCACATCAGAAAAAACAACCTTGTATTGGGTCACTAAGTTCCCGCCTTTCCGCTTTTTAATGGACGGGGATTCCGTCACCTCTAGAATACCACACCTGCCCGCAAAATAACATTGGCAAAAGAAGAAAATTCTCCGGTGCGGATGGCAAATTTCACATTCTGGCTCATGGCCTTTAGTTCCTCGTGAGGCATAGTGTCATAGGAAAGTCCCGAAAGGGTATTTTGCAGCAGGGACCAGATAGCGGGATTTGCCCCCTGGGTTTCCTCCGCGACAAAGTAATGCTCAGCGCACATTTCTTCCATGACAGCTTCAAACACCTGGGCAAAGGTGGGAACCCCCCTGGTCACCGCCAAATCCACAATGGGCACCCCCTTGGGGATGGGCATCCCGGCGTCGCCGATCATCACAAGGTCCTTGTGCCCCAGCGCCGCAATCATACCAGACAGCTGGCTGTTGAGTATACCTGTTTTTTTCATCTGTATGACCCCTCTCTTTTCTGACAGTAATACATGGGGGCCGCAGACAGCGGCCCCGCTTTATTCAAGCTATTTGGTTTTTCTTTTCCGGCGGGCGGTTATTTCGTCAGGACGACAGAAAGGGCTTTGTCCCAGCCGGCCCGCTTTTTCGCCCGGGTGGCGGCATCCATTTGCGGCAGGTAATCCTGCCGGGTCATCCGCTCGAAAACCTCCTTGGTGTAGACGCCCAAAGCGAGGCCGGCGGTATAAGCCGCACCTACACCGGAAAGTTCCTCTACACTGGCCACCCGCACCGGGATGCCTAAAATGTCGCTTTGAAACTGCATGAGATAACGATCCCGGGAAGCTCCGCCATCCACCCGAAGGGAATCAATGGAGATGCCGGATTCCCGGCTCATGATACCGATAATATCCGCGATCTGATAGACAATGCAGTCCTCGGCAGCCCGGACAATCTCGTTTTTGCCGGTAGTCCGGGTCATGCCATAGATCACCGCTTTGGCGTCCGAGTCCCAATAGGGAGCGCCCAAGCCGGTGAAGGCGGGAACCAGGTAGGTTTCATCCTCCTCGTTGGCGGCCATGGCGGTTTTCGACGCCTCCTTGGGGGAGGAAAGGAGCCCTAGGTCCTCCACAATCCACTTCATCACAGCGCCAGTGTAGTTGATATTTCCTTCCAACACATATTCCACCCGGCCGTCCATCCCCCAGGCGATGGAGGTCACCACCCCGCTGGCGCTGAGCATAGGCGTCTCGCCGATGTTCATCATCACCGAGGATCCTGTGCCGTAGGTTGTCTTAATCATGCCCTTTTGCAGGCAGCCCTGGCCAAACAGGGCCCCATGGGAATCCCCGATGACCCCGTGGATGGGGATGGGATGGGGCAGGAAGCCCTCAAAATCCGTCTCTCCATAATTTGCGTTGGTGTCGCAGACCTGGGCAAGACATGCCGTGTCAATGCCAAAGAGGGAGCAAATATGCTTATCCCAGGTGAGGTCAAAGATGTTAAACATCTGGGTGCGGGAGGCGTTGGAATAATCGGTTTTAAAGGATTTCCCGCCGGTGAGCCGAAAAACCTCCCAGCTATCCATGGTGCCCATACACAGCTCCCCTGCCTGGGCTTTTTCCTTGACACCGGGGACATTCTGCAGAATCCAAGCCAGCTTTGCCGCTGAAAAATAGGGGGAAAGATTGAGCCCTGTGGCCTTTCTGATCTCCTCGGCATGGCCTGCTTTCTCAATCTCTTTGCAGATGGCCTCTCCCCGGGCGCACTGCCAAACAATGGCGTTGTAAACTGGTTTTCCCGTGCCGCGGTCCCAGGCCATAGCGGTTTCCCGCTGATTGCTGATGCCGACCCCTACAATAAGGCTTTTATCAATCCCTGCCTTTTCTACCACTGCCTTCACCGCCTCCACGGTGTTGCGGTAGATTTCTTCGGGATCGTGTTCCACCCAGCCCTTTTCATCAATGATCTGGCGGTGGCTTTTATCGCTGCGGCAGATCAGGTCCCCCTTGTTGTCAAAGAGCAGCGCCTTGGTCCCAGCCGTGCTCTGGTCAATAGAAAGGATATACTTTTCCTGCATCGCGTCATCCTTCTTTCTGTCTCTATTGGGTCTTTCACCTTCAAATAGCGGCTATTTCTCCATCAGCTTCCGCGCTGTTTTGGCAATTCCTTCTTTGTCCAGGCCATAGTAGCCGAAAACCTCCGCTGAGTTTCCTGCAATAGCCGGCTCGTCAGGCAGCGCCATATTGATAACCTTTTTGGGGCAGTGTTCCGATACGATCTGGCAGACCATAGAGCCCAGCCCTCCGAAAATGCTGTGCTCCTCCACCGTAATGATGGCCTGGGTCTCCTCTGCCGCCTGGATTACCGCCTCTTTATCGATGGGTTTTACGCTGTACATATCCAGTACCCGGCAGCTGATGCCCTCTGCCTCCAGCATTTTTGCCGCGTCCAGAGAAGGCTTCACCATTTCACCGGTGGCGATGATCGCGATGTCATTGCCCTCATGGACACAGGTGGCTTTATCCATCACAAAGGGGACGTTGCCCTCTTCGTAGACATCCTCTACCGCGTTTCTTCCCACCCGGATATAGGCAGGCTTATTGTCTTTGAGCAGCTCCTTGATGAGGATCTCGGTTTGCAGCCGGTCGCTGGGCAGATAGACCCGCATATTGGGCACTGCCGCCAAAGCCGCGATATCTTGGGCGGAGTGATGGGTCATGCCGAGAGAACCATAGCTGATGCCGCCGCTGATGCCGATGAGCTTGACATTGGTATTGGAATAGGCCACATCCACCTTGCACTGCTCAAAGCTGCGGGTGGAAAGGAAGCAGGCCGGAGAGGCCGCAAAGGCTTTCTTTCCGCAGGAGGCCAGGCCTGACGCCATAGAGACCAGATTCTGCTCGGCAATGCCGGTCTCCACAAACTGGTCGGGATGGGCATTGGCAAAGTTTGTCAGGGAGGCGGAACCTCTGGAATCACTGCAAAGAACCACAATATCCTTATCTGTGTTGGCCGCTTCCACCAACACGTCACAAATCACCTGTTTGTTTGCAATCTTGCTCATAGCGCCTGTGCCCTCCTTGCCTGTAACTCTTTCTTCGCCGCCGCATATTCCTCCGCGTTCGGCACCTTATGATGCCAGGGTGCTTTGTTTTCCATAAAGGAGACACCATAGCCTTTGGTGGTCTCCGCAATGATGACGGTGGGTTTTCCCTTGGTCGCCTTGGCTTCGGTTAGGGCTTTATCCAGGGAGTCGATGTCGTTGCCGTCACAGACAATGGCGTGCCATCCGAAGGATTCCCACCGGGTTTTCTGGTCGTCCTGGGTCATGACATCCTCCGTACATCCCGAAATTTGCAGACGGTTGCGGTCCACAATGGCCGTCAGGTTATCCAGCTTGTAGTGGCCGCCGGCCATGGCGCCTTCCCAGACGGAGCCTTCCGCCAGCTCGCCGTCTCCCATGACAGTGTAGACCCGGTAGTCCCGTTTGTCCATCTTGGCGGCCAGGGCCATCCCGACGCAAACCGGCAGCCCGTGGCCCAGAGAGCCGGAGCACATCTCAATGCCGTTAATCTTGTTGTTGGGGTGACCGATATATTTGGTTTTAAACTGAGATACCGTTTCTAGGTCGGAGTAAGGGAAGAATCCCCGCTCGGCGAGGACACAATAAAGAGCTTCCACCGAGTGACCCTTGGAAAGGACAAAACGATCCCGATCTGGGTCGTTTACCTTCTCCGGCCCTACATTCATGTGCTTAAAATAAAGGGCTACCAGGATGTCGGTGACGCTCATGTCTCCTCCGATGTGTCCCGCTTTGGCCCGATAGATCACGTCCAGCACATGCTCCCTGATCTCAAAGGACTTAGCTTTTAAATTTTCCATCTCCATTGCTCCTTTTTTTCGGAGGCTTTTGCAGCCTCCGGCATTGTCTTGTGGAAAAACATCTATTTTTGCAGGGGCGCCTTAACGCTCTCCCGCTCAATATACTCGGTTCCAATCTGGACTTTGCTTACAATCTTGCTCTGGGACTTGATTTTATCCAGCAGCCGTTTTACCGCCATCTGTCCCATCTCCTGTTTAAAGACCCGGATGGTGGATAAGGGAGGCGACGATATTTCACAGAAGGGCAGGTCGTCAAAGCCAATGATGGAGATATCCTCTGGAATACGGCAGCCTGCTTCTTTCAGCGCTTTCATTGCTCCCAGCGCAATAATGTCGTTATCCGCAAAATAAGCGGTGGGAAGCTGAGGATTCCTTTCCAAAAATCGGGCCATATCCTTATAAGCGCCCTCCATGGTGGGGGTGAGTTCCACGGTAAAGGCTGGATTAACCGCAATTCCCGCTTCTTCATGGGCCCGGCGGTATCCAGCCTCCCGATAGCGGAAGTTCTGAATCCGCATGCTAGATTTTAGATACCCGATCTCCCGGTGTCCCATTTTGATCAGGTGGCCCACAGCATTGCTCACCGAATCGGTGTTGTTGATCAGGACCGTGTCAAAGTCCATCTGCTCAAAGCTGGCGTCTAGAACCACCAGCGGCGCCACCGCCCGATGAAAGGCCTTTACATCCTCTTCCCCCATTTCGGTGGCCAGCAGCAGGATGCCGGAGTTTGGATCAGAAAGGATCTGTTCCAGATGGCTTTCAAAGTCTTCACTGTGTTCATTCAGGTTACAGATCACAGTGTCATAACCCGATGCCCGGCACTCCTCGTTGACCCCTTCGGTCAGGGAGGAAAAGAAAGGGGTATCCGACAGAACCCAGCCGTGTTTTTTATAGACCACCAGCTTGATACTAGTCATCCGGTTTTCACTGAGATAGCCGGATTCCCGGGCCAGTTTCATAATCAGTTCCGCCGTGTCCTTGTTCACGCCCTTTTTTCCATTGAGCACATTGGATACTGTGGCGGGAGAAAAGCCGGACATTTCACTGAGTTGTTTGATACTGATTTTCATCCTGCCTCCTCCTTTCATCTGTAGTATAAAACTTTTATATAAATATTTCAATAGATATTTTACCAATAATCTTATATTTTATGAAATATCATCTTGTATAATTTGCTATTCTTTGTGTTTTCTCCCCAATTTCATGGTTTTTGAGTATAAAATCAAAAAGAGCATCTAAATTTTTATATAAAAATTTAGATGCTCTTTTCATCTAGATCGTTTCTCAGCCTATATTAGTCCAGAGAAATAATTTCATATTCTCGGCTGCCCAGGTCATGCTGTGCCGCAGCTTCTACTGTGTGGATACCATGGCGGGAATCCATGCGTTCAATCAGCGCCGCTTTGCCTGGATCATCAGAATGAATGACCGCGTCATAGCACGCCTGATCTACCGCCACTGGGTCAGTAGAAGCAAAAATTCCAAGATCCGCCATCTCCGGCTCTGCTGGATTGGAGTCACAGTCGCAGTCCACACTCAGGCGGTTGGCTACATTGATATACAGCATATTTTCCGCGCCCTTGTAGTCAATCACTGCCTTGCAGGCATCAGCCATGGACTCCAGGAAGTGATCCTGGGGCGGAAGGTTGTCAAATAAAACCGCCGCATCTGTGGTCACCCCAGCTGTATGGATATAGGTTTTTCCTCGGGTGGAGCCGATGCCGATGCTGATATTTTTCAGCGCCCCGCCAAATCCGCCCATAGCATGCCCCTTAAAGTGGGACAAAACCAGGATAGAATCATAGTTTGCCAGATGTTCTCCTACAATGTCTTTGTCCAGGTGAAATCCGTTTTTCACAGGGATATCGATCTCCCCAAACTCATCCAGAATATCGCAGGGAGCCATAGCTTTAAACCCATGCTCTTCAATGGCCTTCCAATGCTCTTTAGGATCCATCCGCCGGCCGTTGTATGCGGTGCAGCACTCAATAATTGTGCCATCCAGCAGATGCACCAGCTCTCCAATCAGCTCCGGATGAAGGTAGTTGTGCCCACCAGGCTCACCGGTGGAAATTTTTACCCCAACTTTACCGTGTAATTGGGTGCCCAACGCCTCGTAGATCCGGATCAGGCTTTTTGCAGTAATTTCTTTGGTGAAAAATACTTTTGCTTTTTCCATTTTGCAGACCTCCTTGACGATTTACGGGAAAACGGATGTTGTCGCGGATCAAAAGGCGTTTTCCCTCTTTTCATCCTTATTTTTCCGCCGGACAGCCTCGCAGGCTGCCAGTGTCCACCCGGCTATTCCGCCGGGAAGGTTCCGGTAGGGCTAAAGAGCAGATAGTCCTCAATCTCCTGTTCTGTCAGTGCCCGCAGCTGTTCGGAGATATCCTCCCTGGTGTAGGTTTTGTTCTGGTCCTCGGATAATCCATCAGCTGTGTAACATTGGACAAACATGGTCAGGTTGGTCCCCTCCGGCACAATTGTCTTGATTTGAGCTGCCGCCATCGTCAAAGCCTGGTAGGGGGATCGGGCCGGAGAAGCGAGGGTTTCCTCCCCTATTGTCAAGGTGGAGCCAAAAGAGGCCGGCATGGCGTTGACCAGAAGGTTTTCCGCTCCCAGCGTTGCCGGGTTGACCCCGCCATAGGCGGTTTGATCGGTGGCAAACAGGGACGCGCCGGTGACATACAGTCCCACCTCTGTACCAGAAGGCTCTAAGGCGGCAGTCAACGTGGCAAGATAGTTTTTCAAGCAAGCGTCCCGGGTGACGGTATCCGCCGTCTCCCCATAGGTTGCATACTCCGAGCCCACCATGGTGGGGAAGTAATATCCATCCAGTACAATCTCTTTGATCCCCATCCCCGCAAGTTCAAGAGAGATGTCGGTAATGTATTTCTGGGCGCTCTCAGAGTAGGGGTTCATCCAGTTTTGTCCCCCATTCTCCCTTGTATCGGTGAGCCACAGGGTTTCGGTTCCGTTATATTTGACAGCCATGTCCGTATAGGTCCGCGGGGCGATGGGGTCGACCCAGGTATGGATGCGGGCTACCGGCGTCATATTGTAGCTTTCCAGGGCTGCCAACACGGTGGGCAAATCCACCGCGCTGGAGGAAATCGCCCCTGCGCCCACTGCTTCTGCCACCGTGGATTGGTATAACAGATAACCATTGGCATCCTTCAGGTCCATCATTACCCCATTGGCCCCCATATCCACTGCGGACTGGAGGAAAGCGTCTAGCTGGGTGGCGTCAGCCATAATCGCATGGGGCAGATAAACCAAATGCTGCGCCGAAGTCTCCTCGGACACAGGTTCCTGAGACTCACTTTCTGAATCACTGGTCACCGGTGCGGAGGGAGTACTGCTGGATTCTGTGGGCAGGGAGGAAGAAATATTCCCGGTAACCAAATTATACACCGGCTGATACAGGCTCCAGCCCAAAAATGCCAGAACGCAGCATCCTACCACTGTCAGTACAATGGACAGCGGCGAAGGACGTCTACCCCGCCCCCGGTACATTCTGGTATTGCGCTTAATTTTATAAGGCTTTGACATAGCAAAAATCCTCCCTTACTGCTACACAGATGTCGAAGTAAACCAAATCAACTTGGAAGCTGATGGCCGATCAAGCCATAAAAGGCCAGGGAAAGGATACCGATATACAAAAGGGTGGCAGGCAGTCCCCGGAAGGAGCGGGGCAGTCTGGAAAGTTCCAACCTCTTTTGTCCCTCACAGATCAGCAGCGCCGCAACGGTAAAACCAATTCCCGTGCCGAGGCCAAATCCAATGGTCTGGGCAAGGTTGAAATTTTGATGAAGCGCTACCAATATGGCGCCCAAAAGAGCGGAATTAAAGGTAGCCATAGGCAGCATCTTCCCAATACGGTTCTGGACCTTTGGGAAAAAGCGCCCTATGATGAGGTATATGATGGCATAGACAATGCCAATGCACAGGACAAAAACCAACGGCTCTAAATATAGATAATATGGGGTCATCCGCAGCAGGATATTCGCCGGATAGCACAGCAGCGATGAAAAAAATGTGATGACCGTGAGTACCGCTCCAAAAAGCATGGTGCTCCGGGAGGAACGCATCTCCATCAAGGCGCGGCTGGCGCCTAATGCCCGGGTAAAAACGGTGTTCTCCGCGAAGATGGCGGTCAGCGCCAGGAGGAAAAACTGAACAACGGCCTCCATTTATTTCACCTCCCCTGATGAATCAGACCGGTGATAGATCCGCTTGTTAAGCAGGCGATTGAGAAACTGGGCGAAAGCCGCCAAAAATGCCACCAGGATAAATCCGGCAAAAGGAAGCAATACAGCTGGTGTCCTCTGGCTCAGATTTAAGGACACACCCCAGATACTGCCGGCGCCGATGATCTCCCGGATGGTGGACACCACACATAGCACCACACCAAAGCCAATGGTATAGCAGCTTCCGTCAATGAGGGCACGGACAGGCTTATTCTTCCGTGCAAACCGCTCAGCCCGGGAAAGCAGCACCGAATTGATGACCAGGATCGGCAGATAAATTCCCATCAGGTCAACGCCCAAAGGATGAACCAGGCGCACCAAGGCAAGAGCCGGAATAAAAAATACCGATGCAATCAGTGCATATACCACCGAACGCAGCCACCGGGGCACGCTGTTTTTGATAAAAGAAGCCGCCACCAGGGTGGGAACGGTGACAACGAAAAAGGCCAGGGTCATAGCGACGGCGTTTTTCAGAGAGGTGGTAATCATAATAGCCGGGGCTAGGGCGAAACCGCAGATCAGCACCGGATTGCGATAGGTCATCCCCTCAAACAGCCGCATCTTTTCTCTGCTTTTCTTCAGATGACTACGAATCGCCATGCAGCCGCCTCCTCCCATATGCAACCAGCCGTCCCATTTCCCGATCCAACACATGAGACAGGGCGTTCATAATAAGCACGGCAAACACCAGTCCCTGTTCAAAGCCCCCATAATAGCGGAAGAACATGGTGACCACGCCTGACAAAATGCTGTAAGCCCATCGGCCAGGCACTGTTTTAGGCCCGGTCACCGGTTCGGTGACTACAAAGACGGCGCCAAACAAAAGGGTACCGGAAAAGAGCTCATAGATGACAGAGTATCGAGGGCTTCCTCCAATCCGCGGGAAGAGGAGCGCGCAAGCGGCACAGGCCGCTACAAAGCCCAGAGGAATCCTCCAGTCGATGTTCTTGCGATAGAGGAGGAAGAGCAAGCAGGTCAAGATTACCACGATGTTGGTAGCGCCCATGGGCCCCGGATAGTTGCCGAGGAGCATCTGCACCGGGTCATGGGCGGGCAGTCCTCCCAGCTTGAGGGTGAAAGCCGTGCTTTCTACCAATGGAGCAGACACACTGCCTACCAGTTCCAGCTGGGAGAAGGGGGTGGGATAGGTAAATACACTCTGCGGGAAACTGATGGCTACAAAAGCAAACCCACCGGCTGCCGGGTTAAAGGGATTGTTTCCCAGGCCTCCAAAGGGGTGCTTGAGCACCAGGATGGCAAACAGGCAGGCCAGCACAACGATAAAATAGGGCACCGACGCCGGCATCATCAAAACCACAATCAGCCCTGTCACAATAGAAGACAGGTCCTTGGGGTTGGGCATCTTGCCCCGGATGGCATAGCCGAGCATATCTGCGGCATAGCTCACCGCCACCGCTGTCACCATCAACAGAGCGGCCCGCAGTCCATAATAGTAAAAGGCCATGACGCACAGCGGCAGCAGGGCGATGATCATGTCCCCCATGATCACAGCAGCAGTATCCCTGGACTTGAGCTGTGCTGTCAGCCGTATTTTCTGTTTCACACGCTTTCCTCCCCTTTTTGAGGCAGGTCCTCACCGAGCACCGTCTGGATATAAGACGCAACATCTATATTCGATGGGCATATATATGAACAAAGGCCGCATTTGGTGCAACGCTCCAGACCGAGCTGCTGATACCTCTGGTTTTTTCCCGTAATGTAGCGGTAGGCAAGATAAGGATTGATTCCCGCTGGGCAGGCTTTCACACACCGGCCGCAGCCAATACACTCGTAGTGGGTGCGTCTGCCGTCCTTAGCATCCGCGATCAGGCAATTCATCCCAAAAGATACCGGCGTCTGGGTATCGGTCAGCCGGTATCCCGCCATAGTACCCCGGGTAATGAGCCTACGTGGTTCTCTGGCCAGTCCGCAAAAGCGCAAAACCTCCCCGACCGGAGTTCCCAAAGCCACCTCCACATTGCCAGGATTGGCGATGGCATCCCCGGCCACAGTGAGAAACAGGGAACTGTGGGGCTTTTCATAGACCACAGCCCGGTAGAGATGGATCAGGGCATTGGAGGAGATGGAAACCACCCGCATACCAGGGTATTTCTTCCCGATCTCCTGTTCCAGCCTGGGGCGGGCCGGATAACGGCCTTTCATCCTGACCACCGGAATCTTTTCCAACTCTTTGGGAATGCGCTGGTCACTGCTCCCGATTTCTCCATAGATGGCAAAGCAGATTTCCGCCGCACCCAGAGCCTTTTGGGCCAGCCGCAGGCCGCCTGCTGCCTCTGCTGTCAGCTTAAACAAGGGGCCCATATGGTTGGAAATCATGGGCTGGTCATCGATAGCGTTGCCGACCACCACCAGCTTCCGTTTATCCTGGGCTTGCTCCAGCTTTCGGTAAAGAAACTCCCCGTCGAGATCGTCGACGACGGAGCATTTTTTTGCATAGGCGATGATCCGTTCCGGCTCCACCGTTTCCTCGTCATTCTTTTTCATAATCTGGCGCTGGGTCGGGGTAACCGTGTTGCGCAACACCGCATAGGTGTGCTCTTTATCAAAAGAAGGGGTTAGGATATCCTCTACCTCTGCGTCGATGGGGGAAAAAACCGCCTGGTTCCCTACGGTAAACGCCGGCTCATCAATCCGCACCTGGTCACCGCGCTGGAACACGGCCCTTTGGGGCAGCCGCAAATATACCATCTTGGGAAACACATAATGTGCAATGGGTCGGGATAAGGCTGGTTCCTTAGCCTGATCCAGAAAAACTCCCTTTTTCCTAAATTCCATGAAATTATCTGCACCTCTTTTGTCCCCGCCTTGCGGCAGGGTGAATCAGTGGGTGTTGCACCCGCCCGGGGCAGGTGCCGGCCGCTTCACGGCCTTTCTGCTGTATCCTGGCCCATCCCCTGAAAGCGGGCCTTCTGTCTCATCTATGTCGCCATAGACGCGGTTTCCTTCTGGAATCCGCCGGAGGTTTTCTCACATGAATATACAACTCATCAGCAAAAACAAGCTCAAAGTCACCCTTAGCTGCGAGGATCTCAAAGGCCTGGGCATCTCCTACGATTCCCTGGACTATAGCGATCCCCACACCAAGGAGGTTCTCCTTCATATCCTAGGCAAAGCTAAGTCCCAGGCAGGCTTTTCACCGGGACGGCAGAAGCTCTTCATCCAGGTCTATCCCAGCAGCCAGAACGGCTGCGTCATCTATTTTACCCCGCTCTTTGACAAAAGCCCTACCATCCGGCGCTATCGGGTCAAACACACCATTGGCGAACCCGCGATCTATCGCTTTTCCCAGGTGGATACCGTTATCGATGCCTCCGTCAAGCTATTCCGGCAGATGGGGCACCGGGTCTACAAAAGCTCCCTGTACCGCCTGGGCCAAAGCTACTATCTAGCCATCTATCCCCTGGATGGCCCAAGGGGAAAAACCGCTGGTTTTCTCAGCGAATACGCGCCCTTGGCCGGACGGGGCAGCTTGTTTGTTTCCTATCTGGAGGAACACGGCCGGGTCATTGTGGAAAACAGGGCCATTGACATCCTGTCTTATTACTTGTCATAAGCAGTTTCCGCGGCCCGGCGGAGGTTGGCAACTCCCGCTTTATAATCCGCCTGCTTAAACAGAGAGGAGCCTGCCACCAATACGTTGGCTCCCGCCTTGGCCACCAGAGCCGCCGTATCGTCGGCAATGCCGCCGTCCACCTGGATATCCAGTTCTGTTTTCCCTATCGCGTTCGCCATATCCCGCACCTGCCGGATCTTGGGAAGCATGTCCGCCATAAACTTCTGGCCGCCGAATCCCGGTTCTACCGTCATCACCAGCACCATGTCCACCAAGGGCAGGAGCTGCTCCAGGACGGAGGCCGGGGTTTTTGGCTTAATGGAGATTCCTACCTCTTTGCCAGCTCCGCGGATGGCGTCAATCACCTGCTTTGGATCGTCATCAGACTCAAAGTGGAAGGTAATCCGGTCGCTGCCCGCCTTGACAAAATCAGGCAGATATTGCAAGGGATTGGTAATCATTAGATGCACATCAAACATCATGGGCAGCTTGGGCCGCAGGGCAGCCACCACCGGCGCCCCAATGGAAATATTGGGGACAAAATGGCCATCCATCACATCCACATGGAGCATGTCAGCCCCTGCCGCCTCCATGGCTTTGGATTCCCGCTCCAAATTAGCGAAGTCACAGGCTAAAATCGACGGCGATATTTTAATCATATCCATACCCCTTTTCCCGCCGGCAACCCGGCGGTTTTTCTATGGTGTATCCGCCGATCTCAGGCCTTGGATACCCCAGATGGCGATAAAACTCCATGATACTATCATCTTATTTATTCTAAACCAAGGGCCCCGCAAACGTCAACCTTTCCCCCGAGAAAAAGCTCCCTGGTTTCAATAAATTCATATTTGTGTTATACTATATTTACAGAAAAAGTGGATTTATGAATCCCGGGACAAGCCCTGCCTATGCACACACATTTAATTGATGAAAGGAGTTCCCTTTATGGAAAAAAAGCCTATCGCCTCCATGGACGCCTCTCCCTCCCTGCTGGGATTTGGCTGCATGCGCTTCCCTAAACTGGAAAACGGGAAGATCAACCGGCCCGAAGCGGAGAAAATGTTGGATTACGCCTATGCCCATGGGGTCAACTACTACGATACCGCCTATATGTACCACGACGGGGAGTCTGAACAGTTTATCGGTGACTATCTGATGCAGAAATATCCCCGGGACAGCTTCTATCTGGCCAGCAAACTGCCCATCTGGTTCTGCAAGACCCCGGATGACATGGAACGCATCTTCAACGAACAACTGGCCCGATGTCACACAGACCACTTTGATTTTTATCTGCTTCACAGCGTGGACCAGGAAAAATGGGCTCAGATTGAGGAGTTTCACGCCTATGATTTTGTCCAGAAAAAGAGGGAAGAAGGCAAGATCAAATACATCGGCTTTTCCTACCACGATGATCCCAAATACTTAACCGCCATGGTGGAGGCCCATCCCTGGGATTTTGTCCAGCTTCAGGTCAACTACCTGGACTGGGAGATGCAGCGGGCAAAGGACAGCTATCAGATCCTGGTGGACCATCACATCCCATGTTGGGTCATGGAGCCTGTACGGGGCGGTTATCTGGCTACCCTCCCCGATGTGGCGGAGGACGTCTTCAAAAAATATGAGCCTACAGCATCTGCGGCATCCTGGGCGGTCAAATGGGTGGCCTCCCTGGAAAATGTAAAGGTCGTCCTCTCCGGCATGTCCAGTATGGAGCAGGTGGTGGACAATGTGGCCCAGTTTGAGCCCTTCGTCCCCATGACAGGCCAGCAGTACAAGGTCATTGACGAGGTGGTGGAAGCCATCCACAGTGTCAAAACCGTTCCCTGCACCGGCTGCCGGTACTGCATGCCCTGTCCCGCCGGGGTGGATATTCCCGAGGTATTTAAAATCTACAACACCCTGCAGCAGCGCAAGCGTTCCTCCCCCACCAAACTGATCTACACCAAATTCCTGCCGGAGGAAAAACACGCCAAAAACTGCGTGCGGTGCGGCCAGTGTATGGAGCATTGTCCTCAGCACATTCAAATTCCTGATCGTCTGGAAGAGGCTGAAAATGCCATCAACGCCCTTCCCTAACCTTGCAAAAAAGCAGCCCTTCTGGGCTGCTTTTTATTTCACTTTATCATAAGAAACACCGTTTCCTAGAAAAGGGCTCCCGCGGGAAGAACGTTTGCCGGCAAGGCGCCACGGGAAACAGTCTCTCTTTTTAGGGCGGTGTTTCATCCTATTCCTCAGCGGCCGGACGCCCTAGGGCGTCCGGCGCTCCTTATGGTAAAAGCCAAGCCGGGTACCCGGCCCGGCTGAAAAGTGCCCTCAGGAACTGGGCATCTGGCATTTCGCGGCAATTGGTCAGCAGACACGGACAGGATATAAAATGCAGCAAAGCCTGTGGAACCCGCTTTCTGATTCCGCCGCCCTTTACTGCGCCGCCACCTCAAATGCCAATATCATCTTATGCGTCCGACTGGTTTCTGCCCCTGCATGGCCTTCTTCTTCCTTTTTCGAATCCTTCTTTTTGCAGGGCAAAATCTCTCAAGGGCCTGAAAGCCAAACAAAAAAGGCGCGAAACTTTTCTAAGAAAAAAGTTTCGCGCCTTTGCTTTCCGGCTTTTATGGGGACCGATCAAATAAGCTGCGCTACCATAACCACCAGCGGCAGCGTTACAATGGATAGGATGGTGGTCACCGCCACCAACTGACCGCCATACGCCGCGTCCTGATTGTATTGCTTGGACATAATACTGGCCATGGCCGCCGTAGGACAGGAAGCGGTAATCAGGTTGATGATTACTACCATCTCTGCTCCCTCAAACCAATGCATGACCCCTGCCAGTTTGTAGATAAGGATGAGTAGTAGAGGGATCAAAAGCAGCCGTACCGCACAGACCCCATACATCCCCTTGTTGCGGAACATCCCCTTCAGCTTTGTTCCAGCGATGAACGCCCCACAAGCCATCATTCCCAAAGGCGTATTCATAGAGGCCACATATTTGATGGCGGGGCCAATGGGATTGGGCAGATGAATTTGGAAACAGAACAGCAAAACACCTACGATCACGCTCCAGATACCGGGATGCAGCAGGATCGAACGCACCTTGGGCCGATGGCCTTCCCCCTGAAGCTCCATGGCGCCTAGGGAAAAGGCAAAAAGGTTAAAGGTTGCCAAATAGGCCGTCGCAAAAATGACCCCCTCATCACCCATGGTAGCCTGCACCAAAGGCAGCCCCATAAATCCGGCGTTGGAATAAACCGCTGCAAATCGCTCCACCCGGTATCGGGGGTCCTCCCTTTTCCGGAAAAGCAACTTGGCCACTACAATGGCCAGGATATGGCTGAAGATCGCCAGACCAAAAGCAAGAATAATCCCCTTGATGATCCCTGTATCCATGTCCACCTGGTAAACATCGATGGCCAAACAGGGAACCACAATGTAAATCAGTAGATCGGATAGCTGCTTGGAACCCTTCTCACTGATAATATTCCTTTTGACACAAAAAAAGCCCACTCCAATGAGTAGGAACATAACGAGTACCTGTTGCATGAGCACCCATGAAAGCTCCAATGTCTTTCCCCCATCCTTTGTATTGCTATATTGCTTTTTTATTTTACAACAACCGAGCTTCAGGGACAACCCAAACCGAAAAAAGTAGCATTTTCCCTAAAAACCTTTCTCCTCTCGCCCTTTTTCTTGCCCCGAGCGATTAAAAAACCTCGCATCCGCAGATGCGAGGTTTTCCGTTTAAGACTTTTCTCCGCTTTGGGCTGTAGGCACCAAATCAGGCAATGCGTTTTCCACATCCTCCTGCAGCTCTACATTAACTTCAAACGTCTTTTGAGAGCCGGTGCTGGTCTTCCGATAGATAGTCATCCGAATGGTCTGACCAGGTGTCAGCCCCTCCAGTGCCGTGGCCACGTCGGAGTTTGAGTATATTTCCTGTTCGTTAATTTTGGTGATGATATCTCCTACCATCAGATTCTTTGCCGCCGCATCGCTGTCAGCTTCGATGGAAATGATGCGGACTCCCTGGGGGACATCGTTGAGTTTTGACAGCGCCTCGGTCACCGGCTGTACCGTAATACCGATCTTCACCCGTCCGGTTACCCGGCCGTTTTCCATCAGTTCGTCGATGATAGGCTTCGCTTCATTAATGGGGATGGCAAAGCCGATCCCTTCATAGTCCACATTGCTGACTTTGGCGGAGTTAATCCCAATGACCTGGCCAAAACGGTTGATGAGGGCGCCTCCGGAATTTCCAGGATTGATGGCCGCATCGGTCTGGATATAGGTGATGGCATTACCAGTGCCGTCAGAGCTTTTCACCACACGGTTGAGCCCCGAAATAA
Source organism: Zongyangia acetica (assembly GCF_038739695.1). Lineage (NCBI taxonomy): Bacteria > Bacillati > Bacillota > Clostridia > Eubacteriales > Oscillospiraceae > Zongyangia > Zongyangia acetica. Next base: position 158,045 of record NZ_JBBEWN010000002.1, read on the forward strand.
TGCCTTCGGTGGTGCTGCCTCCAAACTCGATGCCGCCAGGGTAACCGATGGCCACCGCCTTTTCCCCTACTTCCAGCTGGTCAGAGTTGCCAAATTCCGCATAGGACAGATTCTCCGCTTCAATCTTCAGCACTGCTAAATCAGTCTTGGTATCGATCCCCACCAACTGGGCTACGTAGTCCTCGCCGTTAGCCAAAACCACACCAATTTCATCCGCATCACTGACCACATGGGCATTGGTGACAATATAACCGTCGGCGCTCATAATAATACCAGAACCCTCTCCTGCCGCTGTAAAGGGATAAGCCGCCTGATATTTAATCACACCTACCACAGACGGACGTACCTTTTTCTGAATCTGGGCTGTGGTCAGAGATCCGTCTTCCGACAAGGTATCAGATACATCGGGCTTATTTTCCAGCACTAGGCCGCTCTGGGCGTCCGTTTCCCCACTTTGCGGAAGCTGGGCATTGTCATGGGTGCCGCTGCTATCCTCTTCAGAGACCAGACGATAGACGCCTACCCCGGCAAACATCAGGCCGGTGAGCACAAAAACGATGCATAAAATGGAGAGAAAAGCCACAATGCCCCGATTCTTCCGGGAGCCTTTGCCCTGTTTTGCCGCCGCTTCATATTCATCAAAATTATAGCGGTAGGGATTGGGGGATACCCGCTGATGATTATTCGCGGTACTTCCGGTAGAACGGTAGTCACTGTAGGGCTGCTGATAACCCTGCTGCCCGCCGTAATCCGATTGGTAGGCGCCACCGGCGGAGGTACTCTGCCCTCCCTGAGACGGGTTGTGGTAGTAGGCCTGATTGCCATAAACCCAACCGGTTTCTTCTTTGGGAGAAGAGGCAGTGTCGTGATTCTCCCCGGCAGAGGAAGCTCCGCTCTCGCGGCCCGGCTCCTGCCCACCCTGTGCCGCAGTATCAGCAGAGGACGCAGTTTCCCACGAGGACGCATCCTGCTCCCAGGAGCTAGAAACCCCTTGGTCGCCCATTTCCCGCGTCTCCCCTTGAGCCTCTTCCTGGGGCTGGCCTGGATAATCGTTTTTTTCAAATTCGTTCATCTATCAAACCCTCCCGAATCAAGGCCGCCGAATGCAGGCGGCTTATCGGTGATTTCCTTTCCTGACCCTATTGTAGCGGCTGATTGTGGACATAAAATAAACAAAAGATCAATCATTTTTCTTTATTCTCATTTTTTTTGAATCTGGCGGCGGAACCGGTAGGCAGAGAGAACACAAATTCGCAGTATTCCCCTTCCACGCTCCTGACTAGTATATCTCCTGAATGAAGATTTATAATGGAGCGGACAATATACAATCCCAGCCCCACACCGTTTTTATCCAGGCCACGGGACCGGTCGGATTTATAGAACCGGTCAAAGACATGGGGAATCTCCTCTTTGGGGATACCGGCACCGGAATTGCGCACCGCAATATAGGTCACCGGCCCCGAAACCTCATAGCTGACCTCAATATAGCCGCCTTCATCCACAAACTTGACAGCGTTGTCAACGAGGTTATAGACCACCTGATAGATCAAATCCTCATCAGCGCACACCAGCACCCTGGGGCTATCCAATCCCCGGATATCCACACGCTTTTTCTCGATCTGCTGTTCCAGGCTAAAGACCGTCTGGCAGACGACGGCATTAATATCAAAATCGGTGGCATTGATGGTGGTTTCCCCGGCCTCAATGCGGGAAATATTCAGCATGGAGCGAACCATGCGGGAGAGCCTTTTTACCTCATCGGAGACAATGCGCAGATAATATTTGTGCTTCTCCTCTGGAATGGTACCGTCAATAATACCGTCCACAAAGCCCCCGATGGTGGTCATGGGCGTTTTCAGCTCGTGGGACACATTGGCCACAAAAGAGCGGCGGGTAGATTCTGTCATGGCCAGGGAATTTGCCATGTTATTAAAAGCAATGGCCAATTGGGCGATCTCATCATTGCCCTCCACCGGTACCCGCACTGTAAAGTCGCCCTTGGCAAAGCTACGGATGGCCTGGGACATCTGGGCCAAAGGCCGGGTCATCCGTTTTGTCACAAAATAAATAATGACAAAAGCGAACAGAAGTACCGCCACCGAACTAACGGCAAACATTTTCAGCATATTCATTAAGAAATCACTGAGGCTTTGAGCCGCGGTAGAAGCAAAAATAGCTCCCACCACCTGATTTCCTTCTGTCAATAGCGGAACTCCCACCGTGTAGTAGCGGTCGGTGTAAATACCGCCCAGTTTTCCCATCTCCGAGTAGGACTCACCGTTTTTGATCCGGTTCATAATGCTCTGGGCCATGAGGTAGGTGGCATGCTGGCAAGAGCCCTCCTCGGTACAGACCAAAGTCTTTCCATTCAGGTCGGTCAGAAAAATTTCAGCATCAATGGCGTTTCCCATCATCTCATAGCCCTGGAGGATAGCCGTTTGGCTGATATACTGATAATCATTGATCTGATAATTTTCCATGGTGATTTCCGCAGCGTGGCTGGCGTTTTTGTAGAGTAAGTCCAGCTTTTCGTTTCGAAAATTTTGGGAGGCGAAAATGAGGAATAGCCCGCCGAGGACGGTAATGCACATCAGGATGATGACGGCGCAAACCGAAAAATAACGGGTAAATACACTTTTCTGCAAGCTTTCCCTCTCCTTTCCTCTGTCTATACCCATGGAAGTGGCCAGAATGCCTGGCTCTTTTTAGAGAAACTACAGGCTGTACCGTCCTTTGGTACAGCCTGCACGGTTATTCTTTGACCTCAAATTTGTAACCGACACCCCATACGGTCTTTAGGGACCACTGGTCAGAAACACCCTCCAGCTTTTCCCGCAGCCGCTTAATGTGTACGTCCACCGTTCTGGAATCACCGTAGTACTCAAAGCCCCAGACCTCATCCAGCAGCTGATCTCTGGTGTAAACGCGGTTGGGATTGCTGGCCAGGTGATAGAGCAGCTCCAGCTCCTTAGGCGGGGTATCCACGATTTTGCCGTCCACCTTCAGCTCATACTTGGTCATATTGACCACCAGCTTATCATAGCGGACTTCCTTGACATCCCCCTCTGAGGTATTCTTCCCTGTGCGGCGCATAACCGCCTTGATCCTTGCAACAATTTCTTTGGTATCAAAAGGCTTGACCACATAATCGTCGGCCCCCAGCTCCAGGCCCAGGACCTTGTCAAAGGTCTCGCCCTTGGCAGTGATCATGATGATGGGGCAGTTGGATTTTTTCCGGATTTCACGACAAACCTGCCATCCATCTAAGCCCGGCATCATGATATCCAAAAGCACCATGTCAGGGCTTTCCGCATTGAATTTGGCGATGGCTTGGGTCCCATCGTTGGCAATGCTCACTTCGTAGCCCTCTTTTTCAAGATAAAGCCGCAGCAGCTCGCAGATATTTTTATCGTCGTCGGATACTAAAATTTTTCCCATGGACATGATTTCAACCCCCAATGATCGTCATCTATTTCACTCTGCAACAAAAGCTTCATTGATGGCCCGCTCCCGCCTATAACGAGGCTAAAAGACAGACCGTTTGCAGCGCTATTTATGGCAAGGCACCGGGCCTTTGGCCATTCGCCGCTATCCTCCCATCTCGGTATGTAGCTTTTTGCTGAACTGATATTTCTATTATACAATAAAAACACCCGGAATAGTGAATAATTTTTTAAGGAATCCTCGATTTCGGATGAACAGCCCTTGCCCCTCATCCAAATAGCGGGTATAATGATAATGTTTTATCAGACGCCTGCTATGAGGATGCCTGATCCAGCAAAATCAATGCAACGATAGATTGGAGCAACTTGTATGAAATTAGGAATCGTCGGCCTCCCTAATGTGGGAAAAAGCACCCTATTTAACGCCATTACCAATGCTGGCGCAGAATCCGCCAACTACCCTTTCTGCACCATCGAACCCAATGTAGGAGTAGTGGCCGTCCCGGACAAACGTCTGGATGTGCTGGCCGAAATGTATCATCCGGATAAATATACCCCCGCTGTCATCGAATTTGTGGACATTGCCGGCCTTGTCAAAGGCGCTTCCAAAGGTGAGGGACTGGGCAATAAGTTCCTTTCCAACATCCGGGAGGTGGACGCCATTGTTCACGTGGTCCGCTGCTTTGAAAGCACCGAGATCATCCACGTCAACGGTGAAATTGGTCCCGCCCGGGATATTGAAACCATCAACCTGGAACTGATCTTCTCCGACATCGAACTGGTGGAACGGCGGATCGACAAAGCCCTGAAGATGGCCAAAGCTGATAAAAAATATACCGCCGAGGCAGAACTGTTCCAGCGGCTGAAAGCCCATCTGGAGGAGGGCAAATCCGCCCGTGCCTTTGCCTGCGATGAGGAGGAAAAGGAGCTTATCTCCACCATTCCCCTGCTCTCCAATAAGCCTGTCATCTATGCGGCCAACCTGTCAGAGGACGATTTTATCGGCGGACTGGACAACCAACAGTATTTTGCCCAGGTCAAAAAAATTGCCGAGGAAGAAGGCGCCGGGGTTCTGCCCATCTGCGCCAGCATTGAGGAGGAAATCTCCGATATGCCTCCGGAGGACAAGGCCATGTTCCTGTCCGAATTGGGCCTGACCCAGTCGGGCCTGGATCGTCTGATCCAGGAGTGCTACAGCCTGCTGGGTCTGATCTCCTATCTCACCGCCGGCAAGCCGGAGGTTCGTGCCTGGACCATCACCAAGGGGACCAAAGCGCCCCAGGCGGCGGGTAAAATCCACTCCGACTTTGAAAAAGGCTTTATCCGGGCTGAGGTCGTGGCTTTCGACGACCTGGTGGCTTGCGGCAGCATGACCGCCGCCAAGGAAAAGGGATTGGTCCGCTCCGAAGGGAAAGAATACGTCATGCAGGACGGCGATGTGGTCCTTTTCCGGTTTAACGTGTAAAACTTGCGAAGTATAAAGAAACAGCGCGGAGAAAATCTCCGCGCTGTTTTTATTTGGGGAATGTAACACTGTGGCTGTCAGAAAGCTGGATGGTATCCTGCTGAGGGACGGTATCCTGCCAGCTTGCGTTATCCCAGTCCCAATCGTACTGGTAGTAGTATTCCTCCGTATGCTGAACCGCCCAGTTAACGATGGCGACCAGCCCCACAATAATAGAAATAATCACCGCCATGGCCGCGATCACAATGGCCACGATGACACCGGTATGCTTTTTAGGCGGCTGATAGTTAACGGTGGGGAAGTTGGGATTGGGATACGGGCCGCCTGCGCCAGCTCCTGGCGCTCCTCCATAGGGGTTATTCTGACGGTTGCGCTGGGTATAGTAATCATAAGCAGTACCTGGCATCGGTCCGAATGCTGCACCAGGCTGATTCTGTGTATAAGGGGGAACATTGTGCTCTCCGCCGTTCTGATTGGCCGGATCTGGGCCCGGAGGCGGAGTTTGGGCATCTGGACGAAGCTTGGCCTGGCACTGGGGACAGAAGTTATACTGCTCTTCCACCTCTGCGCCGCACTGCGGACATTTCATAGGGCTCACACCTTTCTCCCCCTGGGGGGATCGTTTTCTCAACAGCCGGGCCCGGCGTCCCTCGCTCCAGGATCCCAGTCAAGATTTTGCTTATTATACCATGTTTTTTCCCAGATTTCAAATCAGGAAAAATCTCCCTGCTCCTGCCTTTTTCGCTTCTGGGCACGGAAATACAGGATGCTGAGGATGAGGCTGCCGGCGAAGATAAAGCCGAAGAATCCAGCCGCGATCTGGTAAAAACTGATAAAGCCGTTGTTGACATCGGCGGTGGAAACAGCGGTGTCAATGGCCAGAGCACACACAATATCGCCCCTCGCATCCTGGATGGGGATATAGGAGGTCACTGTGGAACCCCGGTTGGCATTTTGAGAGACAGTGTTGGTGGAGGCCAGAGGCAGCGCGCCGCTGTAGACCTGCTCTAAGAGCCGGGCGGCCTGCCTGGAAATCTCCCGGGGCAGGTAGCTGCCTCCAATGGGGATATAATCGGTATTGGCGATGAGACTGGGGGAATACTGGGCATCCAGCAGCACATGATAGCCATCGTCTTCCTTGTAAATAACATAGAGGTATTTATACCCATTGACATCCCGAATCTCCCCCAAATACTCACAGAGGGAACGGTAGGTATCGTTGACCTGCCCGTTTTCGATAAGGCCGCGGATATCATCAAGGGCAAAACGTTTGAGACTGGCCGCAATCCCGCGGCCGGTATCCACACTGCGGCTCCCCAGATTTTCCAGGTTGTTGGTGCGGATGCTGGAGGCAAGGGTGAGGGAGACAATCCCCATGGCCGCCGACACAATCACCGAAATAATCAAAATGGCGGCAATATTGATTCTTCTCTTTGGTTTCATCTGAACAACTTCTAATTCTTTTTCCTTTTTCCGGCGGAACAAGATAATCCCTCCTCTTCCTCATTACTTTCATTATACGGGGAAAAACGGGTGCGTCAAGAAAAAAGCTATATTTTTCGAAATCAAAGCTGTTTCCTCCTTGTGAAAAATGGCGGGCTGGAACTGGTTTCATTTAGACATTGATACAAAGTTGTCCTAAGGGGAGGGCAAAAGGTTTACATTTGCGGGCAATGGAATATAATTGAGGTTGGAGCCGGCCCTATCTTCCGGCTTTGAAATGCTGCAAAGAAAGGACGTTTTTTATGGTTAATTTTAACTTTTATAACCCTGCCCGTATCATCTTTGGCAAAGATACGGAGAAGGAACTGCCTGCGCAGATTCAGAAATTTGGTTCCAAAGTCCTGCTGCATTATGGCGGCGGCTCCATTAAAAAAATCGGATTATACGACAAGATTGTAAAGATTTTAAAGGACGCCGGCATCCCCTTTGTGGAGCTGGGCGGCGTTCAGCCTAATCCCCGCCTTTCTCTGGTCTATGAGGGCATCCAGCTGTGTAAAAAAGAAAATGTGGACTTTATCCTGGCGGTAGGCGGCGGCAGCACCATTGACTCCGCCAAAGCCATCGCCATCGGCGTGCCCTATGACGGGGATGTATGGGATTTCTACGACAATAAAGGAGAGCCGAAGGAGATCCTTCCCGTGGCCTCTGTCCTCACCATTCCGGCAGCGGGCAGTGAATCCTCCGATGGCTCAGTCATCACCAACGATACCCTGAATCTAAAACACTCGGTGGGCTGTGAGCTGATGATCCCCAAATTCACCATCATGAATCCGGAGAACACCTTCTCCCTGCCTCCCTACCAGACCGCTTGCGGCGCTACCGATATTATGGCCCACTTGATGGAGCGTTATTTTACCACCGTCCCCAATGTGGACGTGTCCGACCGGCTCATTGAAGCCACCTTCCGCAGCATGCTCTACAATGTGCCCAAGGTCCTGAGAAACCCCAACGACTACGACGCCAGGGCGGAGATCATGTGGGCTGGAACTGTGGCCCACAACAATCTCTATCAGATGGGCAGAATCCCCGACTGGGGTTCCCACAATATTGAGCATGAGCTCAGCGCCATCTATGACATTGCCCACGGCGCGGGATTGGCCATCGTCTTCCCCGCTTGGATGAAATATGTCTATAAAACCGACATCAAGCGCTTTGTCCAGTACGCTGTACGGATGTTTGACGTAGATCTGGCCTTTGCCGACGACGAGGAGATTGCCCTGGAAGGTATCCGCCGTCTGGAAGCCTTCTCCAAGTCCATCGGCATGCCCACCCGCCTGGCCGACATCGGCATTGGCGGCGACCGCATCGATGAGATGGCGAAAAAGGCTGTCATGTACGGTCCTATCGGCAAATTTAAACCTCTCTATGAGGAGGATGTGGCTGCTATCCTTCGGCTGGCACTGTAAGCCCAAAGCCCATTCATCCCCTCTGCTTTGGAGCAGAGGGGATTTTTATAGCAGCATAGCAAAAGAAAGGATGGTGACTTATGAAAGTGGGCATTCTGCGTTGTATGCAAACCGAGGACTTTTGTCCTGGAACTACGGATTTCCGTATGATACAGCAAAAGCAAGGCGCTTTTCATGGAGTGAATGAAGATATTGAAATCATAGGTTTTATAAATTGCGGCGGATGTCCTGGAAAAAAGGCGGTGCTGCGGGCTCGGGAGCTGGTGAAGCGAGGGGCTGATACTATCGCCTTTGCCTCCTGCATCCAGAAAGGCACACCTATTGGATACCCCTGTCCCTTTGGGAAGAAAATGCGGGAATTGATCGTCCAAGACCTTGGCGACAGCATCCGCATTTTGGATTACACCCACTGAGAAAAGCATTGGGAAAGGAAGAAAATCGCCTATGTACTTCCGCTATGGCGACAAGGAAACCGGTTATCTCAAGGAAAGAGACCCGAAACTGGGAGAGCTCATCGACCTGATTGGGCCTGTCCAGCGCCAGGTAGACCCGGATCTGTTTTCCTCCGTCGTCCATCATATCATCGGGCAACAAATCTCTACCAAAGCTCAGCAAACCATCTGGCAGCGGATGCAGGACACTCTGGGGCAGGTAAATGCTTCCACCATTTTGGCCGCCGGCATAGAGCGGCTTCAGGGCTGCGGGATCTCCTTTAGGAAAGCGGAATATATCACCGACTTTGCACAAAAGGTGCAAAAAGGCCAATTTGATCTACAGACAATCTGGCAGATGCCCGACGAAGAGGCCATCCAGGCTTTGTCCTCCCTCAAGGGCATCGGGGTGTGGACGGCGGAAATGATCCTGCTTTTCTGCATGGAGCGGCCTGATATCCTGAGCTTTGACGATCTGGCCATCCAGCGGGGTCTGCGGATGGTCTATCACCACCGCCGTATCGACCGCAAACTGTTTGAGCGGTACCGCCGCCGCTTCCATCCCTATGGCAGCGTGGCCAGCCTCTACCTCTGGGCGGTGGCGGGAGGCGCAGTACCGGGGATGAAGGACTACGCACCTAAAAAAGTCTCTCCGAATAAGAAAAATGCAAAGAGGAAAGCCGCTTCTCCCACCAAAGAGGATCTGCCTGGCGCAGATTAAGCGAAAGGAGTGTGACCCCCATGCAGTATATCGATACTTATTCCTCCCCTCTCGGCGGCATCACCATGGCCAGCGACGGGGAGTCTCTCACCGGCCTGTGGTTTGACGGTCAAAAGTATTTTGGCGCTACCCTGACCGATTCCCGGGAGGAAAAACACCTATCTGTTTTTCAGCAGGTCAAAGAGTGGCTGGATCTCTATTTCCAGGGGAAAAAGCCTCCCTTTACTCCCCCTCTGTCGCCCCAGGGTTCCCCCTTCCGCCAGAGGGTTTGGGAGATTCTCCTGCAAATTCCCTATGGCCAGACCATGACCTATGGGGAAATTGCCTCCCGCATTGCAGAAAAACAGGGTCTGGAAAGCATGTCCGCCCAAGCGGTAGGAGGTGCCGTAGGCCACAACCCTATCTCCATCATCATCCCCTGCCATCGGGTGGTGGGGAGCAACGGCAGCCTCACCGGATATGCCGGAGGCATCGACAAAAAAATTGCCCTGCTCACCCTGGAAGGGGTCGATCAGAGCCGGTTCTTCTCCCCCAAAAGGGGAAGCACCTTATAGAATTTATCCCATCATAAAAGCCTGTCCCTAGAAGGGACAGGCTTTTATTTTTTTCTACCGCAAACTAGATACATTTGCTCGTCATCCACAATCTCTTCCACAGCAAACCAAGGCTCCATCAGCTCAGCCAGCTGGGAGGCCTCCATCAGCCCCCGCGAAACCTGGCTGGCACTGCCGCCGTGGATGGAGTTGATCTGTTCCCTGGACTGGGAATGGGCAATAACCAGCCGTCCGCTGGAAGAAAGAAGACTGTTTGCCTTTTCCAGCAGCTGTTCCGGCACTAGAAAATGGGGGAATGCGCTGTAAACGATGCAGACATCAAAGGGGCCGCCGGTGTATTCCAGCACATCCTGGCAGATGTAGGTTACCCTATCCCCGTATTTCTTCTGGGCAATATCAATCATCTTGGGGGATAGGTCAATGCCGGTGACAGAAGCCGGCTCCCACTCCAACAGGAAGGGGGCCAGCACCCCAGTACCGCAGGCGATATCCAACACGCGGCTTTTCTTACTCAGGTGGCAGCTGTGCAAAATTTTTCGGATCTTTTGGGGGTCGTGGACGGAAACCTCATCCCACTGGGGAGCGAGGGCGTCAAAATATGCCCTGATTTTATTCATTTAAATCCGTCAGCCCCGCTTTCTTCATCACAATAATTACCAGCGGAATCACCACAATCTGGATGACAATGCCAGGCAGTGCCGTAACAAAAGACGCGGTTAAAAAGGCGCTGAGGGTATAGGAATTCCCCGCCAGGCCCATGAGCACCAAATTCGCACAGCCGGATACGGCGCGGCCGGCCAGCATGGCGACGAGGAGGGTCACATAGACATTACATTTTTTGCGGAGCAACCCTGTAACCAACCCATAGGTCAGCAGTTCCAGCGCCATAGCCACCGCTGTGGGATACATGGGCGGCATGCCGGTAAACAGAGAGGAAACCAAAGGAACAACCAGTCCACAGAGGGCGCCAAACTGAGGCCCACACAAAAATCCGCAGAGGAGGATGGGCAGATGCATCGGCAGGAAAATTCCGCCCGAAATCTGGAAGGTGTGGAACACCATGGGAATTAGGATGCCTAGCGCCAACATAAGAGCGGCATAAGTCAAACGTCTGGTGGTATTTTGATGCATGATGGATTCTTTCTCCTTTTTCTTTTGATCTCCCGGGGATCCTGTATAAAAGGATTTCCCTTGGCAATTATAACCTGTGTAGGAAAATCCGTCAATTTTTCCACAAAATATGGCGTCCTTACAGGCGCGCAACAGGAAAGGATATGTGATTATATGCAGCTTAAAGACAGCAAAACCTATGCAAACCTGCTGGCGGCTTTTGCCGGCGAATCCCAGGCCCGGTGTAAATATCAGATGTATGCCAAAAAGGCTAAAAAAGACGGCTATGAGCAGATCAGCGCCATCTTTGAAGAGACCTCCGACAATGAATACGCCCACGCCTACCAGTGGTATAAATACATCCAAGGCGGCCAGGTGGCGGATACCCAGACCAATCTGGAGGATGCCGCCAAAGGGGAAAACTACGAGTGGACCCAGATGTATAAAGAGTTTGCCCAGGTGGCCCGGGAGGAAGGTTTCAACGAAATCGCCACCCATTTTGAGCTGGTGGCTCAAATCGAGGCGGAACATGAGCAGCGCTATCAAAAGCTGTGCCAAAACATCAAGGATCAGAAGGTATTCAAAAAGGACGATAGCCAGACGGTGTGGGTCTGCCGCTTCTGTGGCCGGGAGCATGTCGGCCCCCAAGCACCCGGCGTCTGCCCGGTCTGCAAGCATCCCCAGAGCTATTTTCAGGTCAAAGCGGCCAATTACTAAAGCTTGCACACAGCGTAAAAAGGCATACCGCAGTTTGCGGTATGCCTTTTCTCTTGATGAAATGTGGAGCTTATACTCCAGCTTTAACTTCGTCAAATTCCTTTTCGATTTCAGCGGATGGCTTCGGTGACAGCAGTGAAACCACCACGACGAATAGGCAGGAGATGATGAAGGCTGGTAGAAGTTCGTAGATATCCCACAGACCGCCTAAAGGACGGATGAGCAGATTCCAGACAAATACCATGACGCCGCCGCTGATCATGCCAGCAATGGCACCAGCCCGGGTGATTCGCTTCCAGAACAGGCTGAGAAGCATCAGGGGGCCGAAGGTGGCTCCAAATCCAGCCCAAGCGAAGCTGACGATGGTGAAGATGACACTGTTCTCATCCAACGCAATCACAATGGCGATAGCTGTCACCGCCAGCAGGGTAATACGAGAAACAATCATAACATGTTTATCGGTAGCCTTTTTATGCATCAGTCCCTGATATAAATTCTTAGCGAAGGCAGAAGCCGCAATCAGCAGATAAGAGTCGGAAGAGCTGATGGTGGCCGCTAGGATACCCGCCATAACAAAACCAGCCAGCAGTGCCGGTAAAAGCCCGGTGGAGAGCAGGATGAATACGTTCTCAGCATCGGATGCTGTCAGCAGCGCGGAAGGGAAGAGGGCACGGCCCATGACGCCGATGAAGACGGCGATGGTCAGAGAGATAACCACCCAGACTGTAGCGATACGACGGGAACGGGTCAGGCTGTGCTCATCCCGGATGGCCATAAACCGCAGCAGCACCTGAGGCATACCGAAATAACCAAGGCCCCATGCGACATTAGAAATAATAGAAAGGATACTGTAATTTCCAGCCGCGCCAAATTGAGGCTGGCCATTGACTACCTGCTGCACACCGTCCACTGTGGTGGGGGTGGCAATGCCAAAGAAATCAAAGAAACCAGGAATGGATTTGGCGTTTTCAATGACCGCGCCAAGCCCTCCTGCCGCTACAGTTCCCACTGTAACAACAACACCCAAAGCGATAATCATGACAATGGCCTGCATAAAATCAGAAGCGCTTTCTGCCAGGAATCCACCGAGAATGGTATAAATCAGAACAAATACAGCACCCACGATCATCATGGGAATATAGGGCATATCAAACAGGGTAGAAAAAAGCTTTCCACAGGTGACCAGACAGCTTGCCGCATAAACCGTAAAAAAGATCAGGATAAAGATGGCGGCGATGGTCATGACCACCTTTTTCTTCTCATGGAAACGGTTGGAGAAGTACTCCGGAAGGGTGATGGCATTACCCGCCTTCTCACTGTAGCGGCGCAGGCGCTTGGACACAATGAGCCAGTTGATGTATGTACCTAGAGCAAGTCCGATAGCTGTCCAGGCTGCGTCGGCGATACCGCACCAGTAAGCTACGCCGGGCAGACCCATGAGCAGCCATCCGGACATGTCCGACGCCTCGGCGCTCATGGCAGTCACCCAGGGGCCCAAGCTGCGGCCGCCCAGAAAATATTCTTCTGAGTTTTTGTTGGCCCTTTTGGCAAAGGCCACACCAATGATGATAACAATCGCCATGTAGATCACCATGGCAATCAAAATTTGAATTGTATCTCCCATAGTCCCCTCCTACAATATAAAACTACCTGTTTTTCTTTTTTCAGGCAACAGCACTATTTTACTTTACCTTGGTAATAAAATCAAGCAAAATATGCCAAAACCAAAAAACCTCCGGCATTTTTGGACAAACCGCCAAAATTGACCGTTATTTATTTTTTCTTTAGCGCGGAAAGGTCCTCTACTACCTTTTGGGCCCGGTTGCGCCATTGGTTTTCGCTCATGGCCTTTTTGACATTGTTCCGGTATTCTTCTATCTTTTCCGGATCACTGTAAAACCGGGCAATGGCATCGGCCAGAGATTGGGGATCATCCTTGCAGGTGAGCCCGCATCCATACCGGTCGATCATCCGTTTTGTCTCCACGCAGTCGGTGGAAATGACCGGCAGGCCATACCCCATATATTCAAACATCTTCACACAGATTGCAAAATCCATATAAAAGTCCCTTTGGAGTGGGATTAACCCTACATCCGCTCCCGCATAAATGGAGGCCAATTGCTCATCGCCACTAGCATGAAAAACTGTTATCCACTTCTTTTGTAGGTCTTGAGCCTTTAAATTCTGCATTTCTTCTGACCTACAAACCAAAGAAAGTTTAATGTCCATACCACGCTTATGGAGAAGATTGATGGCCTCAAGAAGTTGTTGTGTTCCATAGCGTGGTGTAACTCCTCCTACGTAAACCACCCTATGTTGTATTTTGCGAGTATGGTCACCATGATACTCTCCAGCCGGCGGTAGTATTTCCCGGCGGCGGAAGTCAAAAAGGTCCGCCATGCTGGGGCTTGGAAAATAGATGATATCACAGCTCTTTGCAAACACCTTCAGATCCCGTTTGTGCATGTAGGTCAGCAGCCATTTTTTCGGACCCTTGACCCCCCACCACTTAGCAAACTTCCAATAAGCGTCCCGGTAGAACAGGGCAATGGGCACTCCCATCCCATGAACCTTTTTGAGAAGCTTGAGATCGATAGCGTTAAAAAAGGGGCCGGCTGGGGGCTCTACATAACAGATATCCGGGGTATGAGAGTCCAGCCAGGAGAGGATTTCCGCTGTCTTCTGCTTGCGCTCTGCCCGGCGGTTTTGCTGCCCCTCCAGGAGCTTGACCTCATGGCCCAGCTGCCGGAAGGCGTCATACATCTTCTGGGGGCGGACGCTGGAGCCGGATTTAAACTCCCCAAAGTCGATGAAGGTTATATATAAAATGGTCACAATATCCGCTCCTTATTTTTGAAACTCCGTCAGGATCTTGGTGATCTTTTCAGCGGCATGCCCATCGCCAAACTGGTTCTGATGCTGGGAAAAGTCAGGCTGCACCGCCAATTTTTGCAGAATTTCCGCTTTTTCCGGCCGGCAAAGCTGGTTGACGTTGCCATCCAATGTTTCCGGCCAGGGGGGATTGTCTAGGAGGGTGACGCACTGTTTCCCCATAAACCACGCCTCCCGCTGTAACCCGCCCGAGTCGGTGACCACCTTCTGAGCGTGTTTGATAAGATACAGGGAGGTAAGATATCCTACCGGCTGGGTCAGCAGAATATTTCGGTATCCTTTTTCCCGGCACAGACGGTCCGCCCTTTCATGATTGCGGGGATGTACCGGATAGACCACCGGAACCGTCAGTTCTTCCATGGCGGAGAAGATTTGGTCCAAAGGCTCATCTGAACCGGTATTTTCCTCCCTGTGGCAGGTAAGGAGGAGATAATTCTCCGGAAGGGATACCTCCTTCCCTCCAAAGTCCAGAATATCCCCTTCCTTTAGCGGCGGAAGATTTTTTCCGTAGTAAACAACCGCATCGTACATCAGGTCCCCGGTATTATAGACCCCTTTGGTGATTCCCTCCGCCTTCAGGTTGCCAATGGCAGTTTCCGTGCAGCACATGAGCAAAGCGGAAATCCGGTCGGTCAGCACCCGGTTGACCTCCTCGGGATTTTGGAGGGTCTCCATCCGCACCCCCGCTTCTACATGACAGATGGGAATATGCAGCTTTACCGCCGCCAGAGCCCCTGCCAGGGTGGAATTGGTGTCGCCATAGACCAGCACCATATCCGGGTGCTCCTCTAACAGGACTTTCTCAATTGCAATCAGCATTTCTCCCGTCATCTTGCCATGGCTTCCACCGGAGATACCCAGATTATAATCGGGCCTGGGTATGGAAAGCTCATCGAAGAAGATGTCGGACATATTGTGATCGTAGTGCTGCCCTGTGTGGATCAGCACTTCTTCATGCTCCTTCCGCAGGACCCGGGACAGGGCCGCCGCTTTAATAAACTGGGGCCTTGCCCCCACAATGGTGCATATTTTCATCGGAGCTTCTCCCTTTCTGTCTCACGTTCTTTTCCACCGTTTCCGGGAATTTCATATTTCGATAAGTTATTATATTTCTATTTTGCCAAAAGGTCAATAAAATACCACATATGACAATAAAAAGGGCTGGAAAACGTTGTTTCCCAGCCCTTTGATTGGCTATTAATTAAAGGAATCTAGCCCGCAGGTCCTCGGGGACATCCTGGATATGGGCTTTGATATAAGCCATGGTCTCTTCCCGGGACTTAACGCCTAGGGTAGCTCCCACAGTCTGGCAGTTCATAGAGCCCACTGCGTTGCCAAAGACCGCCGCCTCCCAGATGCTCCAGCCCCAGGAGATAGCGGAGAGAAATGCCGCGCAGAAGCTGTCGCCGCAGCCGGTGACGTCCTTCACCTGATCCACATGGAAGGTGGGAATGGTGCGGTGTTCCTTCAAATTGCTGACATAAACCCCTTTGGCTCCCAGCTTGACCACCAGGTTTTTGATTCCGTAGCCCTTGAAAAACTCCTCGAACTCCTCGCAGGTCTCTTTGCCGGAGATCTCCGCCGCCTCGTTGTCACTGGGCATAAAGAAATCGGTATAGGGCAGGGCGTATTTCACATAGTCCAGCGCTACGTCGTTGTGATCCAGGATGCAGACATCCATAGCGGTGGTCACTCCAGCCTCCTTGCAGGCCTGGAACACCCGCCCAATGTCTGGTCCATCCAGCTTAGGCGCCAAGCCCGCGCTGCCATAATGGACAATCTTAGCCTGCTTGACATAGTCTAAATCAATGTCGTCATAGGTAAATTCCTTATTCACTCCCCGGGTGTGGGCAATACCGTTGCGCTCTCCATCCTCGCCGATGCAGAGCACCGCCATGGTGGTGGGCAGTTGGGGATCCTCTTTGGACCGGCTAATATCAATGCCGTATTGATCGCAGGTCTCCCGGATTAGGCGGCCGTAGATATCCTGGCCGGTTTTACAGACACAGCCAGTTTTGACCCCTAGCTTGGCGCAGTCAATGGCACAGTTGAGGGCATCGCCGCCGGTTGTTGTAGTGGCCGAATCGAACAGAATTACATCGTGTTCAAACATGTCGGAGGGAATGGGTTTGATCGCTACATCCACCATGCCCATACCCAGTGTTAAAATATCTACCATAACTTTCTGCTCTCCTTTTCACCATTACGCAAATCTGGCCCGCAGATCCTCCGGAACACAGTCGATCCGCTCCTTAATATAGGCCATAACCTCCTCCTTGGGCCGGACGCCAAAGGTGGCGCCTACCACCTGGCAGTTCATGGAACCCACGGCGTTGGCAAAGACTACCGCTTCCCAGATGCTCCAGCCCCAGGTGATCGCGCTGAGGAATCCTGCGCAGAAGCTGTCCCCGCAGCCGATGGTGTCAATGGCCAGCTCTACCGGGAAGGTGGGGATCATCTGGCTCTCCTTGAAATCGCTGACATAGCAGCCCTTCGGCCCCATTTTGATAAGCATCATCTTCATCCCATAGGGACGGAAGAAGTCCACAATCTCCTCACAGGTATTCTTTCCGCTGATGTCGGTGGCTTCGTCCCAGCTGGGGAGGAAATAATCGGTGTGATACAGGGCGTTGCGAATTTTTTCAAAGCCGGTGGCCGCCCTGCCCGACAGATCCTCGGTGCCGGAAACGTCGATGGAGGTCTCCACCCCCAGCTCATGGCACTTGCGGAACATGGCGGTCACCCCGTCCTCCGCCTCCATCTCGGGGCAGAGGTGGATGCTGCCATAGTGAACGATTTTCGCCGTTTTGATGTAGTCGTAGTCAATATCAGCCTCGGTCAGGGAGGTTTTGGGATCCAGGTTGAAAGCGCTGTGCCGGGCTCCCTTCCCGTCCAGCAGATGGAGGGAAAGGGTGCTTTTCCCGTCGGGGACCACCACCATGTGGCTCATATCCACATGGGCCTTTTCCGAAATCTCCCGGATGCTGCGGCCAAAGACGTCGTCTCCCACCTTACAGATGCAGCCCACCTGAACGCCAATCCTGGCGCAGGCATTGGCCACATTCATGGCGTCGCCGCCGGTGCTGGCCTCCCAGTAGCTGTAGTTGCGGAATTCTGTCTCAAATACCGCCGGGGTCACCGGGGTCACCGCCAAATCCTGCATTGCGCTTCCCACTGTGATTATATCCATCTGTCTGCCTCCTTTGTCCTCTTCATAGCGCCTTGCGCCTATTGGAACCGGGCCCGAAGGTCCTCCGGCACCTGATCGATTCTCTCTTTGATATAAGCCATGGTTTCCTCAAAGCTCTTGACACCCAGGTTGGCTCCCAGCACCTGGCAGTTCATGGAGCCTACCGCGTTGCCAAACACAGCCGCTTCCTCCATGCTCCAGCCCTTGACAATGGCGGTGAGGAAAGCCGCTACAAAAGAATCTCCGCAGCCGGTCACATCCACCACCTTGGGCACCTGGAAGGTGGGAATATAGCGTCTTGTCTTAAAGTCGGTGACATAGACCCCTCTGGCCCCCAGTTTGATGACCAGAATTTTGATGCCGAAGCGGCTGAAGAACTTCTCTATATCCTCACATTTGGTAAGTCCCCCTGTGATGATTTCAGCCTCGTAGTCGCTGGGGAAGAAGATATCGGTATAATTCAGAACATCTTTGACATTATTGTAGCACACTTCTGGCGGCAGGTCGCAGGTAACATCCATAGAGGTCATGCAGCCCGCTTCCTTGCACTCCTTGAACAAACGGGTAATGCCCGGGCCGTCCAGCTTGGCAAGGCCGTTGGCGCTGCCATATTGAACCACTTTGGCCTGCTTAAAGTAGTCTACATCCAGATCCTCGTAGACGAGTTCCGCATTGGCGCCGGTGAGCACCACCGTGTGCCGCTCGCCGTCCTCCTTGAGGAAATGGATAGATGTGGCGGTGCTGGCCTCATCGGTGCTGATGACGCGGCTAATATCCACGCCCTCCTTGGCCACCTCTCTTTTGAGGAAAGCTCCGTTGGCATCGGTACCGGTTTTTGCCACATATCCCACCTGCATTCCCAGCCGGGCGCAGTCGATGGCGGTGTTGAGGGCGTCCCCGCCGGTGACGGTGGAGATGGAGGGGATGTTCACCGCGTCAATCTGGAAAAAGTTATCTGGTACCGGTTTGAGAATAATATCGGCCACCGCATGGCCTACGGTTACAATATCCATATGCTTCACCCTTTGCATAATTCTTTCCCTTTATTGGAACCGGGCCCGGAGATCCTCCGGCACCTGGTCGATCCTCTCTTTGATATAGTCCATGGTTTCTTCAAAGGTCTTGACCCCCATGTTGGCGCCAATGGCCTGGCAGTTCATGGAGCCCACTGCGTTGCCCAGCACCGCCGCTTCCCAGATGTCCCAGCCCTTGGCCAGGGCGGTGAGGAAGGCCGCCACAAAGGCGTCCCCGCAGCCGGTGGTGTCCAGCACCTGATCCACCTGGAAGGTGGACAGATAGCGCCGGGTGGTGAAGTCGGTGATAAACACCCCTTTGGAGCCCAGCTTTACCACCAGCACCTTCAGTCCAAACCGGCCGAAAAATTCCTCGTATTCCTCGCAGGTTTTTAAGCCGTTGGTAATTATCTCGGCCTCGTAGTCGCTGGGGAAAAAGATATCGGTGTAATAGAGGGCGTCTTTGATATTGTTGTAGCACTCCTCGGGAGGCAGGTTGCAGTTGACGTCCATGGAGGTGGTCAGCCCCAGCTCCTTAGCCCGGCGGAACACCTTGGCAATTCCTTCCCCGTCCAGCTTCTTATGGACGTTGGCGCTGCCGTACTGGATAAATTTGGCCTTTGCCACATAGTCAAAGTCCACGTCGTCATAGCCCAGCTCGTCGTTGGCGCCGCAGGTATGCACCACATGCTTTTCCCCCGAAGGCTCCAGGCAGACAAAGGAAAGGCTGGTTTCCGCGTGGGGGTCGGTCATGACCTGGCTGTGGTCTACCCCCCGTTTTTCCAAATGCTCATGAATGACCTCCGCGTACTGGTCATCCCCCACTTTCGCGATAAGGCCGGCGCTCATCCCCAGCTTGACGCAGTCCAGCGCGGTGTTGAGGGCGTCCCCGCCGGTGGTGGAAACAATCTCCGGAATCCGCACCCCCGCCGACTGTTCCAGCAGGGTGTTGGGGATCGGTTTGAGCACAATGTCGTTGCAAGCGCTGCCAATGGTAATAATGTCCATTCCATTCATCCTTTTATCCATTAAATTTGATGGCAGCGGCGGTGCGGCTTTTACAGCCCTTCCCGCCAGCTTTTTACCTCTCTAAACGAACAACTATATGATAGGACATTTTTATTTTCTTGTCAATAAGCGTTTGATTTCCCCAAAAAAATTCCCTATTTTTTGTGAAATTCCACGAAAATCACGGAGATTTCCTACCAAAAGAACAAGTTTCCCTCCAAAGAAACCCACCCTTTCCCATCTCTTTGGCAACATCTGTCCAACCCGTGCGGGCCAAAAAAAGCGGGACGCAAATGCGTCCCGCTTTGCTTTTTCATTTTTACAGGAATCTGGCCCGCAGATCCTCGGGAACATGCTGAATGTTTTCCCGAATAAACTGGATGGTTTCATCAAAGGTTCTCACGCCCAGGGTAGCGCCGATGACCTGGCAGTTACAGGAACCCACCGCGTTGCCGAAGACGGCGCATTCCTCCATGCTCCAGCCCTTGACAATGCCGGTGAGGAAGCCGGCGCAGAAGCTGTCTCCGCAGCCGGTGGTATCGATAACCGGGGCGTCCTCAAAGGTCCGAATGTATCTCCTCTTGGCAAAATCGGTAACGTAGACCCCGTCGCCGCCCAGTTTGATAACCAGCATTTTCAGCCCATAGGGACGGAAGAATTCCTCGATCTCCTCACAGGTTTCCTTGCCGGTCAGCTGGGTTGCCTCATACATGCTGGGGAGGAAGATATCGGTATAGTGGAGGGCATCCTCAATGGCGGTCATATACACCTTGCCGTCCAGGCCGCCGGTGACGTCCATAGAGGTGATGCAGCCGGCCTCCTGGCACTCCTTGAGGAAGCGGCCCAGGTCGGGGCCGTCCAGCTTGGGGATACCGTTCGCGGAACCGATCTGTACCACCTTGGCTTGTTTGACATATTCCATGTCGATATCCTTGTAGCCAAACTCGTCGTTGGCGCCGATGGTCACCAAGAAATGGCGGTCGCCGCTCTCCTCAATGCAGACAAAGGAGATGTTGGTCATGTGTTCGGCAGATTCCACCATCCGGCTCACATCCACCCCGTTTTGCACAGCGTTGTTCTTCACCACGCCGCCGAACATGTCCTGGCCGATCATGGCACAGATGCCGGTATCCAGCCCCAGCTTGGAGCAGTCAATGGCGCAGTTAAGGGCGTCGCCGCCGGAGGTGTTCTGCACGCTGCTGATGCGGATAGAGTCCCTTTCCATAAAATCTTTGGTCACAGGTTTGAGCGCCATATCGCATACGGCGTTTCCTACAGTTACAATATCCATAAATCTGTTCCTTTCACTCTGGCCGCCCCATAGGGGCCAAACCGGCTTTACTTCTTCCAGCGGTGTTATTTGACAAATCTCCCCCGGAGATCTTCCGGCACATATTCGATGTTCTCCCGGATAAACTGCATGGTCTCCTCAAAGGAACGCACACCGGTGTTGGCGCCGATCTTCTGGCAGTTGCAGGAACCTACCGCGTTGCCGTAAACAGCGCACTCCTCTACATCCCAGCCCTTGATGACGCCGGTCAGGAAGCCAGCCACAAAGGAATCGCCGCAGCCGGTGGTATCAATGACCGGGGCATTCTCAAAGGTGCGGATATATCTGTGCTTTTTAAAGTCGGTGACAAAGCAGCCGTCTCCGCCCAGTTTAATGGCCATCATCTTCAGGCCGTAGGGACGGAAGAATTCTTCAATCTCTTCGCAGGTCTGTTTGCCGGTCAGGGCGGTGACTTCATACATACTGGGCAGGAAGATATCAAGATGCTGGAACATGGGCTCCAGGATTTTCATTGCCTCCACCATATCGTCGGCGCAGGACATGTCGCAGGAGGTGAGCATACCGGCTTCCTGGCACTCGGCGAAGAGCTTGCCAATGCCCTCATCCATTTTGGGGCAGGAAACAGCGCTACCGTATTGGAGGATCTTGGCGCCGGAATTTTTAATAAAATCGACGTTGACGTCTTCATAGCACAGGGAGTTGTTAGCCTCCTGGTTAACGGCGAAATGCCGCTGGCCGTCTGGCTCGATGCAGACGATGGAAACAGAGGTGGCCACGCTGGGATCCTCCACCACGCCCTGGGTATTGACTCCGGCGTCCTTCAGGTTGGCCCAGATGGGGTTCGCGAAGGTATCGGTTCCCACCTTACAGACAACGCCAGCCTCCAGCCCCATTTTCTGGCAGTCGATGGCGGTATTCACCGCGTCGCCTCCCGAATGGGACATAATAGAATCCAAGGTGATGGCGTCCCTGTCAAACAGTTCCCGCACCATGGGTTTGAGCAGCACGTCGCTGCAAGCCAATCCAATTGTAACAATATCCAATGCCATAAGTACCATCCTTTTCTTATTTTTAGGCGCTTATATAATGTAAAAGCAACTATGTTTACTTAAACAGTTCTATCATAAGATATCCTCATTTTTTTGTCAATAAGGGTTCATTTCTTTTCATGACTTCCAAAAATTTTTGACTTTTAGCACAAACATTTACCGATAAAATTAGGGAAAATACTAAAACAGTCTTTACAACCCCTCCAAATCTTAATATTTTATGTATTTTCCCACTATTTTTCTGAAAACGCCAAATCTATGCTATAATGTAGGTAATCACACCGCTATCTGCGGCCTAAGGAGGCCTTTTTATGGAGCAGCAACCGAAGCAATCCTATACCGATTTTATGCAGGAGCCCTCTCCCGCACCTAGTTCTCCCCCTCCGGGCAGCCCTTCCCGCGCCCCCCGTTCCTCAGAGCAGAAACAGGTCATCACCATCGTGGCGGTCCTCGCCGTGGTTGTGGCCTTTGTCCTCGTTAGCTGCCTCATCCTCTTTCACAACAATAGCGAGGATGAGGCCGGCTATATCCAGCAAATCCCTACCGCCTATGAATCCACCTATCGGGCGGGGCTTCTTTCCTCTTCCATCTGTAAGATCTATGCCCAGACCTGGGATCTAGCCCAAGAAGAAGGTTTGGACACCCAAGCCATTGTGGACAGCCTTGCAGACGAGGTGGAAGCTTCTGGATATCTCCAGCGCATCCAATCGGCGGTAGAGGAGGCGGAGGACGCCCTGTCCGGTCTTCCCAGTCCAGGCCGGAATCAGCAACAAATCCATGAACAGCTGCTGGGGATGAAAGCGCAGCTGGATATCCTCTCGGAGCTGGCCCTCCATCCTGAAGATTTGGATGATGAATTTGGCCAGGAATACCAAAACGCCTACAATGAGCTAACTGACCTTGCGGCAAAGATGCGGGAACTTCTGCCGGAGCTTCCCAACTTAAACTCTCTGGAAAGCGATATTATGTTTCCCATTGTATCAGACGACGCAAACGCCCAGTAAACGCTGGGCGTTCGCCTTTCCCGGCAGAAACTATCCTCCCAATTTTATGGTTTTCTCCTGATTTTTCTCTCTTATCCCAGTGAAATCATGTAAGAAATCACCAAGAAATTGGGGGAGAAATTTCACAGTTTCCTGATTGTTATCAGGGCCTATTTCCTTTATAATGAAGGTACATGCTGTGTTCTTACGCTTTTAAGGATATCAGAAACGGACAGACAAAAATGAAAGGGGTAATCTCTATGGCAAATCCAAAAATTGGCATCCGGCCCATCATCGACGGACGAAGATTGGGCGTCCGGGAATCCCTAGAGGAAAAGACAATGGCAATGGCCCATGCCGCTGCCGCTTTGATCAGTGAAAACTGCCGTTATGCTGACGGCACTCCGGTGGAATGCGTCATTGCGGACACCACCATTGGCGGCTGTAAAGAGGCTGCTCTCTGCGCCGAAAAATTTGCCGTCAACAACGTGTGCGCTACCCTGTCCGTCACCCCCTGCTGGTGCTACGGCTCCGAGACCATGGATACCGATCCCCTGACCATTAAGGCTGTCTGGGGCTTTAACGGGACTGAGCGCCCTGGCGCCGTCTATCTGGCCTGTGTCATGGCCGCCCATAACCAACGCGGCCTTCCCGCCTTTTCCATCTATGGCCATGATGTCCAGGACATTGAGGATAATTCCATCCCCGAGGATGTAAAGGAAAAGATCATCCGCTTTGCCAAAGGCGCCATTGCCGTCGGCGAAATGCGGGGCAAATCCTACATCAACCTGGGTTCTGTTTCTATGGGTATTATGGGCGCTTTCTGCGACCCCGCTTTCTTCCAGAAGTATCTGGGCATCCGTCCGGAATGGGTGGATATGAGTGAAGTTTCCCGCCGGGTAAAGTTGGGGATCTACGACCACGAAGAATACGAAAAGGCACTGAAGTGGGTCAAAGAGCACTGCAAGGAGGGCTTTGACAACAACGCTCCTGAAGTACAGCACTCCCGGCAGCAGAAAGACGAAGAGTGGGAGTTTGTGGTCAAGATGACCCTCATCTGCCGGGACATTTTCCACGGCAATCCCAAGCTGTATGATATGGGTTGGTATGAGGAAAGTTTGGGCCGCAACGGTCTGCTGGGTGGTTTCCAGGGCCAGCGGATGTGGTCCGACTGGCAGCCCAACGGCGACTTTACCGAGGCTATGCTCAACACCACCTTTGACTGGAACGGAATCAAGCAGCCCACCATCTTCGCCACCGAAAACGATACCCTCAACGCCACCTCCATGCTCTTCGGCCATCTGCTCACCGGCTGCGCTTCCATCTTTGCCGATGTGCGCACCTATTGGAGCCCTGACGCTGTGAAGCGGGTCACCGGCTGGCAGCCAGAAGGCCGGGCGGAAAATGGCTTTATCCATCTCATCAACTCCGGCGCGGCGGCGCTGGATGCTACCGGCAAATCTAAAGACGCCGGCGGCAACCCTGTCATGAAGCCCTGGTGGGAGATGACCCAGGCCGATGCAGACGCCTGTCTGGAAGCCACCGATTGGTGCCCGGCCAGCCTGGGCTACTTCCGTGGAGGCGGCTTCTCCTCCCACTTTAAGACCAGCGCGGAGATGCCTGTCACCATGATGCGTCTCAATCTCATCGACGGATTGGGCCCGGTGCTCCAGATTGCTGAGGGCTACACCGTCACCCTGCCCGACGAAGTGCACAATATCCTGGACAAACGGACCGATCCCACCTGGCCCACCACCTGGTTCGCTCCCCGCCTCACCGGCGAAGGCGCCTTTACCGACGTCTATTCCGTGATGGCCAACTGGGGCGCCAACCACGGCTCCCTCACCTACGGCCATGTGGGCGCCGACCTGATCACCCTGGCTTCCATGCTGCGGATTCCAGTGGCGCTGCACAACGTGCCCCGGGAGAAGATCTTCCGGCCCCATGCCTGGAGCGCTTTCGGCACCCAGGATCTGGAGTCTGCCGATTACAGAGCCTGCAGCACCTACGGCCCTCTCTACAAATAAGGTTACAACGAAAAGCGGCGTGTTAAAAACACGCCGCTTTTTTGCTGGGAGCGGCAGGGATAGCTGTCATGAACAAAAGGGGTGGGCCTAGAAGGTCCGCCCCTTTTTATGTGATGTGATCGGATGTTACCGGACAGCGGGGACCTCCCCAATGTAGTTCGCGGCCTCCACCGCCGCCACGGCCCCGTCCGCCGCCGCCGTCACCAGCTGCCGCACCGACTTGGTTCGGGTATCTCCGGCGGCAAACACACCGGGGATGTTGGTTTTGCAGTCCTCCCCCGCTTTGATGTAACCGCCTTCATCCACAGCCACTGCCGGGGAAAACAGCTGGTTTTTCGCCACCAGTCCCACGGCGATAAAGATGCCTTGGCAGGGGATGACAGAACTTTCTCCTGTCTTTTTATTTTTTATCTCCACCGATTCCACCGTATTTTCTCCTTGGATCTGCTGCACCACACTATCATAGTGGATCTGGATATTCTCCCGGGACAGGACGGACTCCACAATAACCTTGGATGCCCTAAACTGATCCCGCCGGTGAATCAGATGGACGGTATGGCAGCTATTGGAAAGATACAAAGCGTCCTCAAGGGCCGTGTTTCCTCCGCCTACAATGCAGACATCCTTGCCTCTATAAAAGGCTCCATCACAGGTGGCACAGTAGGATACCCCGCGGCCGCTGAGCCGTTCTTCCCCATCACAGCCTAACTTTCTCCGCTCCACACCATTAGCGATGATGACGCAGCGTCCCTCATAGGTATTTTGATTGGTGATTACCCTTTTCACCGGTCCTTCCAGCTCCACGGCCACCGGTGTTTCGTAAACCACCTGGGCCCCCAGGGCTACCGCCTGATTATAGATATTCTGGGCAAATTCAAAACCGGAGATAGAGGCAATGCCGGGATAGTTCTCCACATCCGGAGTGTTGGCAATCTGGCCGCCATAAATCATCTGCTCGATTACCACCACCGTCAGTCCGCTGCGCATCCCGTAAATGGCCGCGGATAAGCCGGCAGTTCCGGCGCCAATGACAATGATATCCGTCATTTCACTCACCTAATTTCTCAGCAAATTTTTCGTTTGGGCTCTCTTTCCATATATTTTACACTTTTTCCCGATTCATGCGCTGTGATTAAATCACAAACCAGGTCGATATTTTTCTCGTCCAGCTCCCGGTCTGTCCACCGGTGGATATGGGACAGCTTCAGCCCAAACCTGTCTTTTCGGAAGGCGCCGATCATGATCCCGTTGGCGGAAAAGTTGGCGTTGTCGGACATAACCAGCATATTCTTGGAAAGCCGGGCATAGACCCGCTTCCCCGGCGGTTCTTTTCCCAAAGCCCAAACCATGGACTGGGCTTTGGGCAGGGTAAATTTGTTGCACACCAGAACAAGATCATCTCCGGCACCGATACAGTCCAGATTGACGACCCATTTTCCCTTCATCTGCTTCCTATATTTTTTGGCAAATCCAGCGGATCCCAAAAGTCCCCACTCCTCGTTGTCGAACAGGACAAAGGCAATATCCTCCCGGCCTGTCTCCTTACACCGCAACGCGCATTCCAACACCCCCAGAACACCGGAGGAGTTGTCATTTTGGTTGTGGCGGTTATTCACCGTAAAGAAAAACAGGACAAAGGTCAAGAGAAACAGAAGATACCTAGGAAAAAGAGAGACCGACAAATAGGCCAGTAAAAACTGTGGGATGGCCAATGCCAGGATAATCCCCCAGGATTGGGAAAAAAGGGAGAGCCAAAAATGATCCAGATAGGTGGCAAAAGGGAAGGGCATGGCTTTCGGCGTGTCGTAATGGGCAGTCACTACCGTGGCCGCCTTCTCCAGGTCCCCGATGATCAAGTTGCGGTTTTTTACCACGCACCGGTCAATACTCACCCGGGAGGGGATTCCCTCCTCTCGGAGCATCTCCTGCACCCACCGCAAAAACGCGCTTTTCTGCCTTTTGCCGTTGCGCACCTCAAAGGTACCGCAGACCTTGTCAAACAACCTTTGCCTCATGTCCTCTCCTTCTGGAAAACCAGGCTTTTCCCGCCGCTCATGTTCCCTTCCTGCTTTTATATTCATTGTATCATGACTCGCCCCTTCTATGCAAACAGGGCTGAACAAAATCGCTGATACTCCATCCCGTATCACAGTGAAAATAATAACCATCTGTTGTCCCACATATTAAAAATCCCTAGACCCGCTTCATGGTTTTTTAAGGTAGATGAAGCCCTTTGTCTTCTCGCTATCATTTGACCTCATCCTTTACAATCTATAGATAGAACATGACTCATTATGGAGCGGAAAAGCTGCGCTCATCCTTTTGAGTCCTCGTTCAAAAGTATAAAAATAAGGAGGTTTCTTCGTAACAATGGGTAGGGTTTATGGCTACATTCGTGTGAGTACCAGGGAACAAAATGAGGAGCGCCAACTTGTGGCGCTCCGGAGGAAATGTATTCGGGAAAAAAATATTTTTTTGGACAAGCAGTCTGGCAAAGATTTTGATCGCCCGCAGTACAAAAAACTGCTTGAAAAATTAAGGCCGGGGGATTTGCTTTACATATTAAGCATCGACCGGCTGGGCCGCAATTATGAAGAAATTCAGTTTCAGTGGCGTGTTCTGACAAAAGAAAAGAAAGTGGATATCTGTGTCATTGATATGCCTTTGCTAGACACACGTCGGGGCAAAGACCTGATGGGGACCTTTATTGCCGATCTTGTCTTGCAAATCTTATCCTTCGTAGCCCAAAGCGAACACGAAAATATCAAAAAAAGACAAGCCGAAGGAATTTCCGCCGCAAAAGCCAAAGGAGTTAAATTTGGACGGCCTAAAAAAGAATTGCCCGTAGACTTTTTTAGGGCTGTAGAACGATGGCAGTCCAAGGAAATGGATTTTTCCGAAATCCTTCATCGATACCAAATCAGTGAATCCACCTTTTATCGTCGTTTGAGAGAGTATAGAAGCACCAATTCAACGATATAACACTGCATAAATACCAAAATGTGTATATTTTGACACGTTTCTTTGTTGTTTGTATCATAACATAACCTACCCTATTTCTCAAGACTATTGTGAATAAAAAATGAACTTTCTGCTTACAAATTATTTCGTGGTTTTACTGTCAAAATGTACACGTTCTTAAAGTGAATATGGAAGAAGGAGTGCTGAAAATGGAAACTGTTCAACAAAATGTATCGCAAAATACCCCCAATTTTTCCGCGCCGGTGGGCCAGCTCAAAACAAACCGAGGATTGGCAAAGTATATTCTTCTTGGAATAATTACTTTGGGAATCTACCCCATTGTGGTCATGTCCTCAATTTCCAGCGATATCAATATTATTGCCGGGCGCTATGATGGAAAGCGGACTATGCACTATTGCTTGCTCATCTTCTTGGTTAGTTGGCTTACCTTGGGTATCGGCGTGCTGGTCTGGTATCACAATTTATCCTCCCGCATTGGCAATGAGCTTCGCCGCAGGAATATTTCCTATCAGTTTGGGGCGGGCAGCTACTGGGGATGGTCCATCCTGGGCTCACTCATCGTTGTAGGACCTTTTATTTATATTTATAAACTGCTCAAAGCAATGAATCTTTTGTCTTCTCATTATAATGTCAATGGATGACTTATAACCGTAGATTCTCTGTGTGTATAATTTAATTGCATAATTTGGAGGGAAACCCATGGCATTTTGGGATAATCTAACACAAAAGGCTTCTCAAACCACGGCAAAGGCTGTGCAAAAGGCAAAGGATCTATCGGAGGTAGCAAAACTTAACTCTCTTATCACTTCGGAAGAGGGGAAAATTAACAATACCTATTCCCAAATCGGGAAGCTATATATGTCCCTGCATTTACAAGATTACGAAGATGAGTTTTCTGGGATGATTAACTCCATCATCGAATCTGAACAAAAAATTCGGGACTATCAGCAGCAGATTCAGGATATCAAAGGAGTTCAAAAGTGCCCGAATTGCGGCGCCGAGGTGGCGTCTGGCTTGGCTTTCTGCGGCTCCTGTGGCGCTCCCATGCCCAAAGATCCGTCAGTTGCTTCAAACGTTGATCTCATCCGGTGCGAAAGCTGCGGCGTTATGGTAAAAGTCGGAACGCAATTTTGCACCAACTGCGGTAAGCCCTTGCGCCAAGAGCCCAAGCATCCGCCGGCAGAATCCAGTCCCTATATCTCTGAATGTATCTGTCCCCATTGTGGCGCGAAATTAGAGGACGCTGTATCTTTCTGTACGGAGTGTGGCACAAAACTACGATAGTTTCCCCACAGCCTTGGCAGCGTTCAACAATCTCCGAAGGGAATGAAAGGGATCATCTCTTAATTATTCTTAACGCGAAATCGAGGAAGGGAAAAGATATGGATAAATTTTGCGGGAAATGCGGCGCACCCTTAGGCGGCGGGAAATTCTGTCCGAATTGCGGGGCACAGGTGGAAGGTGCTCCTTCCCCTACGCCCGATAAGGCCGAGCGGCTCCTTGTCTCCACCCAATCCAGCCGCACTGCCCTGAAAAGCTTTCAGATTGTTTTTTTAATCCTTTACTATGTTATTGTGCTCATTCTCCTGCTGATGATTTTCACCCATTGGTCTGAATATATGATCAGAACGGGCCTGATTGGCTTGGATCTCTTCGACAGCATCGACATAGGCCATTTCCTTGGTTTTGCCGTCATTCCTTTGCTTTTATGTCTGCCTATTGCGTCTATACGTTCTGTCATCGTCACCTTTTGTCAGGACAAGTCTTATTTAAATGTATATGAAAGACACCTTGAAGGAGTAACAGCCTTATCCTATACAGAGGCCATGACAAAATTCCGGCTGCACTATCGTGAAATTCTGAATGTGGCTGAGTCGGGACAGCACATTGTGATTTATACCTCCTATGCAACCTATGAAGTCCTGGCAAAGAATAACCGGGTGGAAGCACTCCGGGAAATATCCCGGAGATTACCCCATCGCCCTGAAGAACCTTCATCAGCGGCCAGCAATACCTACAACTGAAAATTTAGGAGGAAAAAATATGCCTTTTTGCGGAAAATGTGGCGCACCCTTAGACGGCGGGAAATTCTGCCCCAACTGCGGTGCAAAAACGGAATCTACACCACTGGTTGCCGGTGGCGCGGCGGCTATAAACTCACCTAAAAAGACCGGAGGGAAGCGCAGGATGGCTATCATAGCGGCCGTCATTGCAGCTATTGCCATTGCCGTCATCTTGGGAGCTTTTCTGCTTCCTGGAAGGAGCTATGAGTCCACTGTAGAAAAATTTGTGGACGCCCAATTCAGTGCCGACATGGAATCTGCTATTAACCTCATGCCTAAAAAGTTTATCGACTATCAGATGGAGCAGGACGGATATGATTCCGATGATTTTGACGAAGTGGTCGATGACCTCAACGGTCAGATTCAAGATCAATTGGACTCGTTCGACCAGCATCTAGGCGAAGGGTGGAAAATCTCCCATGAAATTGTCGATGCCGGGGAGATAGATCGTGAAGAATTAGAACGCACTAAAGACGCATATGCAGATATAGGGATCAAGGTATCTGCCGCGAAAACTGCGGAGGTAGAAATAACAATTACAGCGGATGAAACAGAGGTCAGTAACACATTGGAGATTCCTCTCGTCAAGGTAGGACGTTCCTGGTATCTGGATGGTATGCGTATTGGCAACCTTATTTAAATGTTGCTAATCCTCTGTGTCGAAGTTCATCACAGTAATATTTTGTCAAAAAATTCCGCAATATTACTACGAGTGATAGGAAGTAGCTGAATGTCATCTATCCCTGTCGATTTGTAAGGAGGAAAAAATATGCCTTTTTGTGGAAAATGTGGTGCACCCTTAAACGGGGAGGAAACCTGCCCCAACTGCGGTGCAAAAACGGAATCTACGCCACTGGTTGCCGGTGGCGCGGCGGCTATAAACTCACCTAAAAAGACCGGCCTTTGGAAAATCATCATAGCGGCGGCATTGATCATAGCCGTCATGGTATGGATTTTTACCAGTTGCTCTTCTACTGTCGACGTACCCTGCGATTGGTGCGGAAAGACTCCATCGGTGGCATATCAAACCAGTGACGGATCAGATGCTTATGTCTGCAAGGATTGTAGCAAGGTCTGCGCACTATGCGGTGAAAAAGCTACTAAACACTATGAAAATCTTTTAGGCATGGTGATCTTCGTCTGCAACGACTGCTATGGAATGGCAACAAACTAATTAAAGGAGTGCTTTAAGATGAAAAAAAAGAGTTTATTGCGCATATTAAGCGCGCTGCTTCTTATAACTTTATTATTAACCGGTTGTGGTCCGAAATCTCCTGATGAGTTAATTGTGGGGCGGTGGGTTTTTGAGGAAGATACGACCACAGGTTTTGAGTTTTTCTCAGACGGGGATGCGGTCGGATTTAACGGAGATGACACATATGAAGCGAATTGGAGTATTTCGGAAGATAGTTTGAAACTATCTAATCCTTATGGAGATGACATGCTATTAATGAATATCGAGGATCTGACGGAGGATCGTTTAGTTCTTTCTGCCGAAGGTCAAGAGCTTGTTTTATTGAAGGAATAATATTGAAAGGGGTAGATCGATATGCAAAAAACAAGGTTGGGTATTTCAGTAGGCATGCTGGGGGCCACAATCTACCTCAGCGGATTATTTGGAGGCTATGTAGCCATCCTGCTTCTGGCGGGTTATTCTCTTCTCTTTGAAGAAAATATCTGGCTGAAAAAAAGCGCTGTCAAGGCGGTTGCGTTGCTACTATTTTTCTCTTTTCTTTCCGTAATCATCCAGTTTATCCCCGACGTATTGGATCTTGCCCGAAATATCACCGCCATTTTTGACGACATGTTTGGAATGACGGCGTTGGATTACATCGTCTCCGCCATCGTTGGCATCATTGATATCGTGAAAAAAATCCTATTTCTCCTTCTTGGGATCAAGGCCCTAAGCCAGGGAACAGTTACCGTCCCCGTAGTAGACAATCTGATCAACAAATACATGGGATAATTCGAAGGGCAAAGAAGCTGCGGATGGTATGTCCATTCGCGGCTTCTTACGTTTTTATTCTGCTTAAAATTTATATATTTCCTGTACAAAATATGGTATACCTCGACAAGATCATTTCCGTCAGAACATGTGAAAGAGATAAAAAGGAGGGCTTTTTATGTATTGTCCCAACTGTGGTTCTAATGCAGCGGAAACAGACGTCTTTTGCGCCAATTGTGGCACACCTCTGGATCAGGCATCCAACTCAAGCCCAGAGTCAACCGTAACATCATCTACCTATGTGAATGCACCAGGTAATCCTCCTAGAGGAAATAAAACAAAACTCATAGTAGGAAGCGTCATCGTGGCTATTGTTATCATCGTTGCCACTATAATGATCCTACTATCGCAGCCTACAACCATCCACTTAGAAGATATGGTAACCATAGAATTTTCCGGATATAACACCGTTGGACAAGCTACCGCTTATCTAAATTCCGAGGAATTCGATCTGCGTCTCGCCAAGGCTCTGGGCAAGGGGAAATTTGACCTCACTTCTACAAATGCATATGCTATTTGTAGAAACGCTATTCAACTTTCCGTAGAACCTGCGAATGGACTTTCCAACGGTGACAAAGCTGTTGTCCGTATTTCTTATGACAATGAAGCCGTAAAAGAATATGACATCAAGTTCTCAGGAAAATCTGCTTCATTTACTGTGGAAGGATTGGCCAATCTGACAGAGATTGACCCATTCGAGGGGCTCAATGTTTCTTTTTCCGGATTTTCACCTGACGGACAGGTTGAATTTGAATATTCAGGTGACAACCCCTATGTTGGTTCTATTGGATTTGTCTGTGATAAGTCCTCTGGACTTAAGAACGGAGACGTTATAACCATATCTTTTCAAAAAGACAGCGAGTCTGCCGCTGTCCAAGATGGATACAAACTAGTCCAAGACTCAAAAAAATACACAGTAGATGGTTTGGATGAGTATGTGGACAGCTACAGTGATCTTCCCCAGGACTTTCTTGAAATGGCAAAACAAGAAGCTGAAGATCTCATCCAGTCCTATGTGGCCCAGTACTACAGCAAGCAGAGCAGCTTGGGACCTATCTCCTATGCCGGATATGTATTCAATACGGCAAAGCCTGGGAAGGACGCCGATTGCTATAACGAGTTTTACATCATCTATCGCGGGATGGTCTCCCATGTGGAACAGGAATTTCATGAAACCATGGTGTATTATCCTGTCCGTTTTGAAAATCTGCTGTCCTCTTCCGGAACCCTGGATTTTACAATGGATGACAGCATAGCTGGTAGTTCCCCCCTCTCCTACGGAAGCCTGGTAAACTCCAACTATACCGATGGATATGCCAATCCCCTGGTTGCCTACACCGAACTTATCACCTCTCGCCAGGACAATTATAACTGTACCGCTGGGGATGGCTTTGAAAAATACGCCTCTTACTCGCCAATTGCCGGCCTCACTGATATTGCGGACAGTGATTTACAGAATCTGGACAATCTTGCCATGGATTCCATCGCCGCCTACATTGCTGACAGCTATTCCGACACCTCTCACGCGTCTGAATTGTCATTGGTCGGCCAATATCTGCTCATCGCGAAATCACAAGGAAACGATTTCCGAAACAACAATCGATTAATTATCGTTTTTAGCGCTACCGTTTCCAGCAGCAACAATCGATTTGAACCCACCACCGTCTATTTCCCTGTCCAGTTTGAAGGGCTGGTCAACCTGCCCGGCGATGAATTCATTTATACAGAGGGCGGAGATATTTTAGGTGCCACCCAGTTTCCCCATAGTAGTTCCGTTACCAAAGGATATATCGATGGTGCTGAAATGTTCAGAGACCTCGTCACTGCCAATCGGACCGACTACACCTATGAAATTACAGAGGGGCTAAAAGCGTTCGGTGAGTAATGTAGGTAACGATTAACTATGATTGAGCACCGGTCACTTTCCTATCGCTGCCTGATGGGAAAAGAAGGGAGAAGTTGCAACATGGCAAAATTTTGCGGAAAATGCGGCTCTAGGCTAGACGTGGATACCGGTCTATGCCCACATTGCGGCCAAGAGAAACTGGAAACTACACAAGATCTTCCAAAAATTGAAGAGGAAGTATTCCAAGGAGGGAAAGATCATTCCCTGCCCACCGATGGGAAGCAATCTTCTTCCATCAACAATGAAAAAAAGCCTCATAGCCGTAGAAAGAAAGGATTTGCACTAAAAATATGCCTCACCTCGCTGGCGGTTGTTATCCTTCTTGGTGGCATTCTTTGTGCGCTTACATATTTTGATATGATCCGCGTTCCGTTCTTGTCGGACATCGTTGCTCCCTCCGCTTCCACTTCGGATGCGGGTGATTGGGAGGATATCCCGGAAACCGATACTGGTGGTATAACCTACTATCCCTCTGCCCCAGAGAATATAGTACAGGATCCGCAAACAGGGATCGCCTTTGTCAACAACGAAATCCTGGTAGCCTTGGAATCAGAAGCGTATCGGAGCCAGCTGGAAGATACACTTCAACCCGCTCAAGGGCAGATTGTGGGAGAAATCCCCCAGGTAGCTCAATATCAGGTTTTGCTGGATCGTGCATTGGGATACAATGAAATGGAAGACCTGGTCGCCTATTTGGAGTCTTTTGACTGGGTGGTTTACGCTTCCCCTAACTACGCTATGGAGACGGATGTTCAATTCATCCCCAACGACAAAGAATGGAAAAATGAGTGGGAGGACGTACCAGACGGCACCAATTGGGGATTGGAGGCCATCGATGCCCCTGGAGCCTGGGAATATCGGGAGCAGATGGAAACAGTGAACGTCGGCGTGTTCGACAACATGTTCTTGGGTAATCCTGATCTCACCTTCGCTGAAACGCCTTTGGGCCATGCAGAATTGCAGCAGGAATGGGATCAAAATCCAGATACAATGGAGCTTGACAGCCATGGCACCCATGTGGCGGGAACCATTGCAGCCGGGTTTAACGACAAAACCGGCATCTCGGGGATTCTGCCCAGCGCCAACCTGTATGGCGTGTCGTCCCAAGGTTTATGGGTAGAAGGACTTGGCACTCTGCAATGCCATAATGTTGCCTTTGCCTATTTGATTGATATAAAACAATGCTCTGTGGTCAATATGAGTTTGGGCTATGAGCGCCTAATCACCTTTAATGCCTCCAGAGAGGCGGAAGAGGATGGGGACGGCCCCGCTACCCGGGCATTACAAAAGTTCTCCGGCGCCGTGGGGGACTTTTTGCAGCTGCTCATTGACAGGGGACACCAGTTTGTTATCTGTAAATCTGCCGGCAACCGAAACGACCCAAACACCCAAGAGCCCAGCTATCAATACTTCCGCAAGGATGAGGACGACAATATCAACCCCTATGATTATATCTGCTATGGGGATTATCTGGATTATCTTGCAGGAAATGGAGGGCCGGACGGGGAAGAAAAATTCGGACGGTACCGAACCCGGGAAGCGGAAATCGCCGAGCGGCTGGTCAGCGGCAATCTAGACGCAGAGTTTGATATTCTCGGCGCCATCCAAAACCCGGAGGTGGCCGACCGCATCATTATGGTGGGAGCTGTTGAAACCAAGGGTACCCACAAAGAGGGCGGTTTCTTTGGGATCGGCGCTACTAAGGTCCATGACGGCTATGAGATCACTCCCTACAGCCAGTGCGGAGAACGGGTGGATATCCTGGCCCCGGGAGGAGATAGTGACAGCGAAAAGATCTACAGCACTATCCAGGAACGCCAAAGGTTTGGATATAAATGGTATGGCGGGAAGGCTGGCACCTCCATGGCCTCTCCTCACGTGGCGGGGGGGGCCGCCATGGTCTTTGCTGTTAACCCAGATTTGCGCGGCGAGGATGTAAAACGGATTATCGTTGATTCTGCGGTAGGCAGCTACGGAGAGGAAGGCTATGGACTTCTCAACGCTAAAAACGCCGTGGAAATGGCTCTCGACTATAAACCTAAAGCGGAAGCGCAAAGCCGTACACTGACCAAAGAAGACTTGATCGGCTGCTATTGGGAACAGACCGTGCAGAGCCATGTGGCTTATCGTTTTTTGGAAAATGGTATTATGGAGGAATACTTTCTCGATCCCGATGTGGCCGTCACCGATGAAACAGTAGAGTTTTACCAATCTTACCAATATGAAGTGAAGGACAACCAGCTTTTCATCTACTGGGAGGAAGACTCACAATCCCCCACCAAGCTAGAGTTCGTCTACAAAACCGACGACATTCAGTGGGACAGCGGGCTCAAAAACCAGTTGGATATTATTCCTGACGGCGAAGCCTTCCTCTACTCAACTGACTGGGAGCCTGGTGAAGGTGTTATGCGCGGCAACGCATTTTATCTCATCAAATGCATGGAAAGCCCCCATTCCGATTTGGTCGGCATCTATGAAACGACATTTGGAACCCGGCGGAGCGATTTTGTTCAGGGACCTGTCCCCGGAAAGCAAATGATTACCGTAGAACGGGTATACGGCAATCAAATTACCTTCCGATACGGGGAGTACCCGGAGGATCAGCCTTACTACCAGACAAAGCCTGTCACGGTGGAGTGGGCAGAGGGTGAAATTCCCTTTACCCTTACCGATGAAAACGGCAGCCTCTATGAAGGCGCTATTACTTTCCACGGCACACAGTCCCTTGATTTAGAATTCGAACTGGTTGACAATCCAGGCGATTGGCAAGGTTATATCACTAATTGCTGGGCAACTCTGCAAAAGATCTGGCCGGAAATCCCTGCTGCTGAAAAAGATGGTCCAACCGTCTCTTTCTCCCCTGCGCAACTAGAAGAATTGGCGCAACGACTAGGGGTACCAGAAGATTTAGACGTGGAAATCCGCCAATCAGAGCCATATTACTGGGATACTGGAGAAAGATGGCTGATTCAGGTGGATGTATATGAAAGGGGGAAGATAATCGCCGGTTCTGAATTTGATGTTTTCACTTTGGAGGCGGTTGGCGGTATCCTTATGTATGATCCGAGCCTTAGACCGTCCCAATCTTCTGGTGGGACAACCCCAGACGAGCTCATTCTTGGGCAATGGGGATATAATGGACGCTTGGTATTTGATTTTATGGGGGGAAATTTAGCGATTATTTATGGAGAAAATGAAGGCGAAATGATGCAGATGTACTATAACATTTCCGGCTCCAACATGTTTATGCGCCCATGGTTCCAGTCGGACTACGCCTCAGATACTGTCAATCCAGGTGTTGTCAATGAGGCTGTCTTCCAAATTGAATTTCCTGACCAAGATCATCTAGTGCTGCGCCATGAGGACAACGCTGAAACCCTGACCCGGATGTCTTCGTAATGGCTAAGCAAAAGAAGTATCTATTAAAGGAGGAAAATCCATGGCGAAATTTTGTGGAAAATGCGGCTCTAGGCTAGACGTGAATACCGGTCTATGCCCACATTGCGGCCAAGAGAAACTGGAAACTATACAAGGCCTTCCAAAAATTGAAGAGGAGGTATTCCAGGGAGGGAAAGATCATTCCCTGTCCATTGATGGAAAGCTATCTCCTCCCATCGACAATGGAAAAAAGCCTCATAGCCGTAGAAAGAAAGGGGTTGCACTAAAAATATGCCTCATCTTGCTGGCGGTTGTTATCCTTCTTGGTAGCATTCTTTGCGCGCTTACATATTTTGACATGATCCGCATCCCTCTCCTGTCGGGTTTTCTCCACTCTGCCACAGATGATGCGGTGGTATCTTCCCTTTACAGTGTCCTTTCTGGTGATGATTCCGTCGCCATTGTAGATGCGCAAGGGCAGCCTGTGGATTCACTGACAGGAGGCGTTATGTCCAAAAAAATGTTCGAATCTATCTCTTATTCTATCGTAAAGACGGCACAGAAGGAAAATATACTGACCGCTACCGTTGTATTTATTGTTCCAGACGCCCTTGCTTTGGTAGACGAGTATGGTGGCTTGGATTCGCCTGAGGATGATTTTTCCACGTGGCTGGTCAATCGGCTTGATGGTAGCTTTCCTACAGTTAAAATGACAGTTCCTGTACAGTTTATGGTGCAGGATGATGGGTTGGTTCTGATAGCAGATGAAGGACTTCTTAATGTTTTGACCGGCGGGGCATTGCAGTATTATGTAGACCAGCAAAAAAACGCATATGAAAAAGTAATGGAGGGTATCGCAGAATGAAAAAATATTTATCCTTCTTGCTGAGCTTGATTTTGATTATTCTGCTGGCGAATCCTACTGTCCTAGCCAATGAAGAAGAAAAAATTGTCCAAATTCCATGTCAGTATATCGTGGGTAACACCGTGGCGGAAACCACGATTCAAGGAGTTATTGCTGGAGATGGCAATCTTTATGTAACTCCTGAAGAGGTGGAAAAGGTTACCGGGTATTATTTTTCTCCGGAGGAAAATGTCTTCGTTTCTCGAAACGTCTATTCAGGATATCCAACCCTCTATCGGCTAGACGTGGATGCTGGATGTTTATACGACCATGATTCTCCTTTTTATCCGGATAAGACTTGGAAGATTCCCCTACGGACTTCGAGCGACGGTTCCATTTCCCTATCGTTAAACCACATACTCACGGCGATGAACGCAGAAATGCTGATAGAGCCCTCTGGGGAAATCCCACTCTCGATTTACCGTCCATTCACAATATTCGATGCAAAATACATGCTGCTCAATGACAACTACTTCTTTACGTGGACAGAGGTGGATGAAACTGCCACGCAGCAGGATATTGCTTTGCTTCATAACCTAAGCTCTATCATTTCCCTGATTATGGACTATAACAGCCACTTTGTGAGTGACATAGCATTTGCCTGGTGGTCCGAGGATGTTTTAAACGCCAATGAACATCAATATCTAGACGCGCTTGTGGAGATTATGACCTGCTTCTCTCAAATCGACCCCAATATCACAGATTCTCTTGATTATCAGACACTGACCTTACAGGGCGAAGTATTTGGCCTTACTCATGATATGATGAAATTATTGGGAATCGATGATGATGCTCTTAAGCTGCTAGGCTTTTCTTCAAACTTTACTGGGATAGGCACTGGCATTATCGAACAGGTGAGCCAATATCAAATCTATCAGCAAATCAGTGAATCGCAAAAAGACCTTTTAGAGTCTACTTTTTTAAGTGATAGGGAGAATAGCGTATTTCAAGACGAAAAGTTAAAAATTATTAAAAACGCAGCACAGCACCTCCAAACTTTATTGGATGACAGCACTTTAGGGACAGCTACCGCTGTTTACGACGGGATCGTTGAGATTGGCTCTGACGTTGTCCAGGGTATGTCACCCCTGTGTCTGATGGACGTCGCTTCTTTTATTATGTCTATCCTCCCCGGTACCTCTCAGGCATTGGATCTCAATGAAACCATCACTCGAGCAACCTGCTGTTCTATGCTGCAATCGTTTGCTCAGGAGGAATATGCTAGGATCAATGATGAAATCCGGGAAAATGGACTATCAGAAGACCTACTGCGCGAAAACAAAGAAACTTTGTTATTCGCCCTACAATCGTCCTATGCCATCCGGAATTTGTTGATCCAAAACAATGTTTTCTCATCAGATGTCACACAGCAACTGAAGCAGAATAATTCCGACACCTTGGAATTCATTCTTTTTTTACAGTCCTGTTCTACAAAGGTTGTTACTGAAAATAAATATGACTGGAATGAATACGCCGAAAAATCGCAAAACACCGTTGAAGAAGGCAGCTCTGGTTCGTCAATTGATCCAGGAGCCTACGAAAAGTATTTATCCGCAGTTACAAAAA
The DNA here is from genome assembly GCF_038739695.1 of Zongyangia acetica. Lineage (NCBI taxonomy): Bacteria > Bacillati > Bacillota > Clostridia > Eubacteriales > Oscillospiraceae > Zongyangia > Zongyangia acetica. The sequence goes on from NZ_JBBEWN010000002.1 coordinate 197,652, forward strand.
CAACTGCCTCTGGCTCATGGTCTGAGCAGCTTTCACTTGAGGCTGAAATGTCGATCTCCGCTGAGGGTGAAAGCGCAAACATTCAGGTCAGCTTGCATTCAGATTCAACCGTCTCCAATTATAAAAAAGACGACCTATCTCAGGTTGAGATATCCAGTATCTCCGATATGCAAATCATGGGTCAGAATTTCGTTTGGACTACAGAATATAGAGATGGCGTCGCTCATATTCAGTATACAGAACCGTCCCGGTCACAACAAAGCATGGAAATTCCTCCTGATCTCTTTAATTTTGATTCTATATCGCGTGAATCTATCATGAACCAAGAAATCTTGGGAAAACAAATACGGTTTACGGTTTCTGGACAGGAATTTACAGGAACAGGTTTTTCCACAGGCCAAATCAGCGGCATGAATAACCTGGAGTATGAAGATGTAGACGTGATCGTTACACTTCACGATTCTGGCAGTGTCGACCAAATTATCATGGAATTTGGTGCGTCGATGGAATATATGGGATATGACGCCACCGCTACGTATCAGATACGCTATTCTTTCTCTAGTCCTATCACTGAAACAGCTGGTCCCTTTGATTATGACACTGCCACACAAATCATCCTGGATTATTACAATCAACTACATACGGATGATGGAAACTATATCATTGTAGACGAAGAAACTCTAGAGTATGACGACCGTTATGTCGTCACCATTCGGTATCAAATGAGTGACAAGGAGGTGGAGGAACGACTGAGCAAAGGCCTGCATGTTGAACCCAATACCCTAACCAGTATGATCACCATTGAAAAAGAAACCGGCAGAATTTATGGAGACAGTATTTATGGCGAAAGTATAGTTATCCGATAAGCTATTATGGTTTATCGTCACCACTAACTCTTGCTTTTTATTCTTCTCCCTTCTCACCGGCCGCCATCTCTGCGGATAAAATACGAGGGATGGCGGCCGACTCATTTTTTCTTTTTCAGCAATTTCCGCCGGTAGAATCCCGTCCTGACCATCTGCCGTAAATGACTACGGCATCTTTCCTCAAACAGATCTGAGCAAAAGAGCCTCTCATCATCCCGAAAAAAACAGCGGACTGCCATCAGCGAGGGCATAAGGCCCCTGTCCCCGCGCATATATATGTCACAAGATATCGTTTCACGAGGGAGGGAAATGTTTTGAAGGGTCTACCGGAAGAACGGGCAGTTTCACTTGCGGCCTATATTATCGAAAACAATGCGACGGTGAGAAAAGCGGCCACTGTTTTCCATATATCGAAAAGTACGGTACATAAAGATGTGTCAGAACGTTTAAAAAAACTCAATCCCCAGCTGTATGTCCAGGTCAAAAAGGTACTGGACATTAACAAGCAGGAACGTCATATCCGAGGCGGCATGGCCACCCGCCGCAAATATCTTCTGTATAAAAGCGCCCACGACGAAAAAAACGCCGTAAAATAAGAAACGATTCACTCCCCTGAAATAAAAAGCTCGGGATACAAGGTCCCGGGCTTTTTTATAGTATTTCTTTCCTTCCCCACAATAGGAATGGGCCCTGATTTTTCAGGGCCCATTCCTAGCCTTCTGGCTAAAGGGAGAAATAAATACATCCTATTTTATATGGCATTCTCTCGATTATAGCAGCTGCAGGCCATAGCGGCACTCCTGTCCCACATGATAAAAGCTGCCCAAATGATTGACAACGGCCTCTGTAGCCCGCTTTTCATCCCTGGCGACCAGAGCGTCCACAATCTCTTCATGAACACTTAAATCACACCGGTCATCCGCCTTTCCGGATACAATCAGCAGCCGGCTCTTTAGATACAGTTCCTGCTGGAATTTGTAAAGGATAGGGTTCTTCCCAATCTCGGACAGGTACAGATGAAACTGGGCGTCCTGCTTGGCCCGCATGTAGAGGTCATCCATCTTTTCATAACACTGGCATTCCTTTGCCAGCTCGCGCAACCAGTCAAATTCTGCATTGCTGCCGTGATAGATGGCCAGTTGAACCGCCAGAATTTCCTGGTTGAGGCGGACGACCCCCAGATGGTGCATATCCTCTTCGCTGAAAGAGACAACCTCGGCAAAGCGCTTGGGATAGATGGTGATCAGTCCCTCCGCCGCCAGCCGCCGTAAGGCCTCCCGGATCGGGGTGCGGCTCATACCCAGCTGGGCTGCAATTTTGTCCTCGGGGATTCTTTCCCCGCAGACCAGCTCATAATGGAGGATCATTTCAAGGATGGTGTCGTAAACTGTGTCGCTGAGGCTTTTTCTCTTCCCGTTCATCGCGTGTTCCCTTTCCTTGGCAGGTTAGATCTCTGGGAAGTATTTTGCCCCCGGCTCTGTGGTCCAGGCGTATTCGGGAACTACGGTGGTTACAATATCCTTATCGTCCTGCAGACGGATGACCCACAGATAGTATTCCGCATAACCCGGCGCCACGCACTGGGAATGGGTCTTTTCATCCGGCATACCGGTCAGATCATTGTGTTTAATCTTATAAGCTTCATCTCCAAACTCGCCGAAGCCATAACCATTCTCAGGCAGGAATTTGTAGAAGTAGATCTCCGGCTCAACATGGCTGTGGGGCGGGAAGCTGGACCATTTTCCGGGGAAGTTGACCACTTCACCGATAAAGAAGTTGGTCTCCGGGCAGGTGGAACGGTCGAAGAAGGTCCGGACAATCCGGGTGGAAGCCTCGCCTAAGGTTCCCTTTCCCCGCTCTTCGGACGGGCACAGGCAGTCGGCGGCACGGTACAGTTTTGGAGCGAAATGGCGTTTGTTGGTGGTGCGCTGAATGGACAGTTCCGCATGGTCGGACAGGCAGGTGATCTTCACCGGGGTGTTTTCCGGCACGTGGAGAAGGATAGGATCATTGTGGAAGCAGTCCGGCCGATCCGCTGTCTCCTTTTTGCCCGCAAACTCAAAGGTAATGACGCCGTTTGTCAGGGTATAAACTACCTCTTTGGGCTCGTTGTATTCTACAACATCTCCCTGATCCATGCACAGGACGCCAAAGTCCATACCCATATCCTTGTTGACTTCTTCTTTGACAATGGCATTATAGCCCTTCTGGAAAGGACCCTTCTGAGAAATTTTCATCGCTCGCGCCTCTTTCTATGTATTTCACTGTTTCTGGGACTCACCGCCCCTTTTTCTGTCCTCAGCATAGCACTACATTGTATTTTTGTCAATAAAATTGTATACAATTTTATTGACAAAAATACAATAAATCTCATCAATAAAAAAGAGCCACTTGCTAAGCGGCTCTTTCTTTCCATCTGTCAGTCCTGGAGCTTGTCCATGCTTACTAAGGGGTCAACCCATTCTCCGTCCTGCTTTAGGCCGAAGTGGAGATGGGATTCCAGCGCCACCTCGGTCAAAGGGCTTTCTCCCACATATCCGACCAGCTGGCCGATCTCCACTGCCTGGCCTTCCTTCAAGGACACATCCTCCGCCAGGCCTGCATAGTAGCTTTCATAGCCTCCGGCATGGGAGATGGATACGGTTTTTCCCCACAGAGGATCATCGATGACCGATTCCACTGTACCCTCGGCCACCGCCTTTACCGGTGTTCCTGCCGCCGCAGCCATGTCGATGCCGTCGTGGGTGCGCCAGTCTCCCAGGGTCTGGTTCTTTACCAGCTCCCCGGCGCTGTATTTAGTGATCACGTCCCCAGAGAGAGGCAGCATAAACTGCACCTCTTGCTGTGTTGGCGATAACACCTGTTGTTCGGAGGGCTCGGACTGCCCGGATGACGGCTGCTGCTGCGTAGACGAGGATGAGGAGGTTGACTCCTGTGTGGAGGGCCGTGATGATATTTCCACATCGCTCTGCTCCTCGTTTGTTTCCTCTAATTCTGGAAATCCCCAATCTTCATTCACCTCACTGCTCTCTTGCGGTACTGCAATACTTTGCCCCTCGTCCAGCCCCTTCAGGGATGAATCGATGGCCACCCAAGATGCCGCTCCCGCTCCTACCAGACAAACGGCCAGGGCAATATAAAAGCCTTTGCCGGATAAAAATTTCTTCATCTTGGAATCTTTACCTGAAAAACGTGTTTCTGCCATTGCAAATGACACCTCCATGTTGATTCTTTCAGCCAAATCTGTTTTGCCACAACCTTAGTATTTATTCTTTGCTTCCAATTTAAACATGGATTTTTTCTTTCTGCGAAAAATTTTCGCGGACATCATGACAGTATGTTTTTCATATATAAAAAAATGGAGCGCTTACGCGCTCCATCATTTTTTGTGTTTTGCTTATCTCTCCAGATTCTGGGCTCTGGACGGACCCACGCCCACCATCTTTACCGGGCACTCGCACAGCTCCTCCAGCCGCGCGATGTAGTCTTTGCACAGCTGAGGAAGTGCGTCAAAGGACTGGCAGCCGGTGATATCGTCGTCAAATCCCTTGAGGGTTTCATAGACCGGCTCGCAGTTGGCCAGTTCCTCCAGGGTCGCCGGAAAATCTTTGATGATGGTGCCGTCCGGCAGCTTATAGGCGGTGCATACCTTCAGGTCACCAAGGCCGGACAGGGTATCCAGCTTATTGATGGCAAGGCCGGTCAAACCGTTGACCCGTACTGCGTGGCGCATGATAACGCTGTCAAACCAACCGCAGCGGCGGGGACGTCCGGTGGTGGTGCCGAACTCATTGCCTTTGTTGCGGATCTTGTCCCCCATCTCATCCAACAACTCGGTGGGGAAAGGACCTTTGCCTACCCGGGTGGTGTAGGCTTTGGCTACGCCGTAGATCTGATCGATCACCGTGGGGCCTACGCCAGTTCCGGTGCAGACGCCGGCAGAAAGGGGATGGGAAGATGTGACAAAGGGATAGGTGCCGAAATCAAGATCCAGCTGGGTTCCCTGGGCCCCCTCAAAGAGCACATTTTTGCCCGCTTTGCAGGCTTCGTAGGCAAGCACCGACACATCGTCCATATAGGGTTTGAGCCGTTTGCCGTATTCAATGTATTCATCGATAATGGCGTCGACATCCATCGCTTCGGTTTCATAGACCTTGGTCAGATAGAGATTTTTGATCTCACCCACCAGTTTGGCCTTCTCCTCCAGGAGCACCGGATGAACCAGATCGTAAAACCGGATGCCGCTGCGCTCCGCTTTGTCCATGTAGCAGGGGCCGATACCGCGGCCGGTGGTGCCGATTTCCGCCTTGCCTCTGAGTTTCTCAGACAGGCTATCCAGTTTAATATGCCAGGGCATAATAATATGAGCCCTGGGATCTATTTTCAGATTCTCACAGGTAATACCACGGGCTTTCAGGCCGTCGATCTCCTCCAGCAACACCTTTGGGTCGATGACGGTACCTGCGCCGATGAGGCACTGAGTACCCGGATAGAGAATGCCCGAGGGAATCAGGTGCAGTTTGTAGACCTCTCCCTGATTTTCCACGGTGTGGCCCGCATTGTTGCCACCCTGGGAACGCACCACTACATCGGCACGGGAAGCCAGGATGTCAATGATTTTTCCTTTGCCTTCATCGCCCCACTGGACGCCGACAACTACGCTTGCTGGCAATGGTATAACCTCATTTCATCATTTAAAATTGGCGGTTCAGCCAAAGCTGAACACACAGTTGTTATTATAGCAAATGGTTTTTGCTGAATCAACGAAAAAGCGAAAAAAACGCAGAAAATTCATAAATCTCCGCTTCTTTTCCGGAGCCAGAGAGAGTTTTCCTCCCGGCATATTACATAATCTGTCCCGCCGGTGGGAAAATAGAGACAGTTTTCTCAAAAAATACAACAGGAGATGATGGTCTGTGTCCCTGACACCCAATGAATACGAACAGCTCAACAAAAAATATTCCCCCAGCTCCCCCACCTGGAAAAACTGTCTGATGGCCTTTCTCGTCGGCGGCCTGATCTGCACCCTGGGACAGGTCATTGTCAACATCAGCCGCTCCCTAGGGCTGCCCGCTGACGAAGCCAGTACAGCCGCTTCCATCTCCCTGATCTTTCTGGCCTCCCTGCTCACCGGCCTGAATATCTTCGATAACATCGCCAAGGTAGGCGGCGCCGGCACCCTGGTGCCCATTACCGGATTTTCCAACTCCATTACCGCCCCTGCCCTGGAATTTAAAAGCGAGGGCTTTATCCTGGGACTGGGCGCCAAGATGTTTGTCATCGCCGGGCCTGTCCTTGTCTACGGCATCACCGCTTCCATTGTCTATGGCCTGATCCTCTATCTGTTCTCAATTGTATAAGGAAGGAGTTATCCATCATGCCAACCCGTATAGGACGCTATACCCTGCTGTTAAACTCCTGCCCTTCGGTGGTGGGATTTGCCGCCCTTGGCTCCAAAAAGGAGGCCCAAGGTCCCTTGGCCCGCTGCTTTGACCTCATCAACGACGACTGCACCTTCGGAGAAACCACCTGGGAAAAGGCGGAAAGCCGGATGCAGCAGCAGGTGGTCAATAAAGCCCTAGAAAAATCCAAGCTTTCCAGCGCCGACATCGACTATATCTTCGCCGGGGACCTGCTCAACCAGTGCACCGGCTCCGCCTATGGCCTGCGGGACCTGGGCATCCCTTTTCTGGGCGTCTATGGGGCCTGCTCCACCATGGCGGAAAGCCTGCTGATGGCCTCCATCTTTGTGGACGCCGGCTGCGCCTCCCGGACGGCCGCCGTGACGTCTTCCCATTTTTGCAGCGCGGAAAAACAGTTCCGTTACCCTCTGGAGTACGGCGGCCAGCGGCCTCCCTCCGCCCAATGGACGGTGACCGGCGCCGGCTGCGCCATCGTAGGCCAGTCCGATGCCCCGCCCTATATCCGGGCGGTTACCGCTGGGCGGATTGAGGATTACGGCATCAAGGACGCCAACAATATGGGGGCCGCCATGGCTCCCGCCGCTGCCTCCACCATCAAACAGTTTCTGGAGGACACCGGGACAAAGCCCGACGACTATGACCTCATCCTCACCGGGGACCTGGGTCAGATCGGTTCAGATCTCCTCTACGATCTGCTGGGCAGGGAAAACATCGACATCAGCGGTCATCATGCCGACTGTGGACTGCTCATCTACGACCGGGAAAAACAGGATGTCCACGCCGGCGGTTCCGGCTGCGGCTGTGCGGGTTCCGTCCTCTGCTCCTACATCCTCTCCCGGGTGCGGGACGGGGAGATTAAAAACATGCTCTTTATCGCCACCGGAGCTCTCCTGAGCCCCACCAGCGTACAGCAGGGACAGTCCATCCCCGGCATTGCCCATCTGGTGCATATCTCCCATACAAAGTGAGGTGAATTTGGATGGATTATATCAAAGCCTTTGTAATCGGCGGGCTGCTCTGCGTCATCGCCCAGCTGCTCATCGATAAAACCAAACTGACCCCAGCCCGGATCCTGGTCTCCTATGTGGTGGCCGGCGTGATCCTCGGCGCTTTGGGCCTCTATCAGCCCTTGGTGGACTTCGCCGGCGCCGGCGCCACCGTCCCTCTGACCGGATTTGGCAATCTGCTGGCCAAAGGCGTCCACAAGGCCGTAGCGGAACAGGGGCTCTTAGGCGTTCTGACCGGTGGTATTACTGCCGCTGCCGCCGGCATCTCCGCCGCCATCTTTTTCGGTCTACTCATTGCTCTCATTTTCAAGCCAAAAGAGAAATCCTAGCCTGCCGGGCGGCAGTCTTCCGCCCAGTCACCTGTGCTGCAAGGGCGGTGGATTTTGTCGTCCCATCTGCGGCAGCAGTGTAAAAAGGCAGCCGTGGTCCCATAGACAAAATATAAAAAGGACGGCGTTTCGCCGTCCTTTACTCTCCATCGTTTATATGCCGCAGTCGTTATAGTCCTTCCATTTTTCCCGATAGGCCCGCTCACTGGCCATCCGGTAAGCAATGTACGCCACAGAGGCCACCAAGGAAAAAATGCTCAGCACCACTGTCAAGAATTTCAGCTTGTCTTTAGACATCATCTATAAAACCTCCATCCGTCAAAGATACAGAAATAGAACACAAGGTTATCTTGTCTCTATGATAAACAAAGCGGCCCTCGGTGTCAACTGGTATTTCCTGCGGTTTTGAGCGGATTGTGTCATTCCGTGAAAAAAGCATCCGGGAAAGTAAAAAAGCAGTTTGTATGCTGTCACTCCAGCACACATCCTGCTTTTGCGTGAGACAATATTCGCTAAAGGCTATTTTGCAGCAGCGGCATTCATCTTGCTGACAAGATGAGATTTCTTTCTGGATGCGCAATTTTTATGCATAAGCCCCTTTGCACAAGCCTGATCGATCTTTTTAACTGCCAGCTTTACGCTGTCCTGCATATCGGCCGCACCTTCCGCAGTGGCAAGCTCAGCTTTTTTGATGACGGTTTTGAGGTTGCTCTTGAGGGCTTTGTTCTGCATGGCTTTCACTGCATTGACCTTAACTCTTTTCTTTGCAGATTTAATGTTAGGCATCATTACACCTCCTTTTATAACTCGAAGACAGTACAAATTATATTAGCATTATTTTTTCAAAAAATCAACTGGTTACGCTTAGAAAATTGCGGTTTTTCCGTAAAAAACTTGATTATTTTTGCTTTTCTCCCCGTCTGGGGGACAAAGCAGCCAGAGGAGGCCCAAAATGAACTTCCGCACCGACCTCGCCATAGAGGCAAGGGAGTTTCTCACCGAAAAGGAAATTCCCGGTATCACATCACAGGACAGCCAGATCGGTAATGTCCAGGTTAGCACCATCCAGGTCCATAGTCAAGAGGCCGCTCACCGGCTGCACAAGCCCATCGGGACCTACATTACCATTACAGTGGAGGCCTTTTCCGCCTCGATTACCGCGGCTGACGACGCTGTGGAGGCCGTCTGTTCCTCCCTGCGGCGGCTTCTGCGGAGGCGGGGCCTGACCTTGGTGGTGGGACTGGGCAACCACAACATTACTCCCGACGCCCTGGGGCCTTTGGTGACCGAGGGCATCCTGGCCACCCGCCACATCCAGGGGGCGGCGGCTTCTGCGGCAGGGCTGGACACTCTGGCCCCGGTGGCGGCCATCTCCCCCGGTGTTTTGGGGCAGACCGGCATGGAAACCTCAGAAATCATCGGCGCCCTGGTCGACTTTGTAAAGCCCGATCAGGTCATCGTCATCGATGCCTTAGCCGCCCAAAATCCTCAGCGCTTGGGGCGAACTGTGCAGATCTCCGATACCGGCATCTCTCCCGGCTCCGGGGTCCTCAACCGCCGCAAGGAACTGAGCCGCTCCACCCTGGGGGTGCCCGTCATCTCCATGGGGGTACCCACTGTTGTGGATTCCACCACCCTGGCCCACAGCGTTTTGGAGCAGGCGGGGGCTTCCCTTCCCCCGCCGACCTCCCAGAGCGCCATGATGGTGACGCCCCGGGACATTGACACCCTGATTTCCCGCTCGGCCAAGGTCATCTCCCTTGGCATCAACAGCGCCCTGCAACCGGATATCAGCCGGGAAGACCTAATCTATTTGACCATGTAGCCTGCCCGTCCTCGGTAAGCATACCCTTCCCCTCCTCCGCATAGAAATGATAATGGCGTTCGTTTTGTTTCCCGACCCAAAGGGAGGAGGTTATGCATTTGATGCGAAAAAGAAGGAATCGCCGTCTGGGCCGGACGGGTAAAAAAATCCTTTCCCTTTGTCTTGTGGCGGCCATTTTGGCCGTTTGCATTAAGGTAGCGGCTGTGTCCGCCCCCTATATCGAAAAATTCACCCAGCAGGCGGCGGTTCTCTCCGCGGTCCTGGGGATGCCCGACGGCGGCCTTTCCCTGATCCGCCAGCGCTTTGCCGATGAGATCGACGACGGGGAGGAGGAATCCGACCCCTATGTGACGCCGCCCTCCACCACCAAACCGGAGTCGGAATCCTCTGAGGAATCCCAGTCCGAATCCTCTTCCTCCTCAGAGTCCATCCAGGTGGAGCCGGTGCCGGAGGAAAACCGAGGCCCCATTGTGGAGCGGACCTATACCGCCCAGGCCGGCGGTATCTACATCCCTCTGGACCACGGATTCCTCAAAAATTCCACCGAACTTTCCAACAGTGACGTGCAGGCCCAGCTGGACAAGGCGTGGGATTTGGATCTCTCCACCCCGGAGGAACCTACCGTCCTTATCTACCACACCCATGCCACCGAGGCCTATGAGCCGGTGACCCGGGACTACTATGATGACAGGTATAATTCCCGCTCTACCGAGCAGGATAAAAACATGATCCGGGTGGGGGATGAGATTGCCAAACAGCTGGAGGCTGCCGGTATCGGGGTCATCCACGACACCACCCTCCACGATTACCCTTCATACAACGGCGCCTATGAGCGCAGCGCAGAGACCATTCAGAAATATTTAGATGAATATCCCTCCATCAAAATCACCATCGACGTCCACCGGGACGCCATCGAGGAAAGCGACGGCACCCGCATTGCGCCGGTGGCGGAAATCGACGGCAAAAAGGCGGCCCAGATTATGATTATTTCCGGCTGTGACGACGGCACCATGAATATGCCAAACTGGCCGGATAACCTCCGTTTTTCCGCCGCCTTTCAAAGCCAGATGGAGGCCGACTATCCGGGATTGACCCGCCCCATCTTCTTTTGCTACCGCCTTTATAATATGAATAAGACCCCTGGCAGCCTGCTTCTGGAGTTTGGCGCTCACGGCAATTCCCTGGAGGAGGCTGTCTATTCCGGGGAGCTGTGCGGCAAGGCCTTGGCTGAGCTGATCCTATCCCAGGGGGAATAATATGAAATAAGGAAGTCAAAACACATGTCCAAAGAGCAGCTTCGCTATTTTTTTGCCAGCTTTGCCATTTCCATCCTCCTCTATCTGGGGATGATGGGCATCTTCGTCGCTGACATTCATTCCCGCGCCCGTGGCTTCGGCGATGACAACGCCCTGCTTCTGGTTGAAAGGACAGGGGAAAATCAGGCCAATATCACCTGGCTGGGCAAGGATTACACCCTGGATACCGGCATCTTTACGGATATCCGGGAAGCTGTCTACCCCTTTCGCGCCCTCATCCCCATCCGCTACCGGTTTATCCCCGATCTGATCTCCTACGCCGGAGGGCTTGACTGGCAGCAGGTTCTTCCCTTTTGAATATTTCACCAAAGCGCCCCATCTCTGTTGCGAAGGGCGCTTTTGTTGTGCTATAATGAGCTGTAAATCCCTTGGATTCCGCCCTGCCTAGGGGCGCTTTAGACAACGGCGAAGAGGTGATCACTGTTGCAGTATGACCGCGAACACATCCGCAACTTCTGCATTATCGCACATATAGACCACGGCAAGTCCACCCTGGCCGACCGGATGCTGGAGATGACCAGCACCGTGGCCCAGCGGGACATGGAGGACCAGATTCTGGACAACATGGAGCTGGAACGGGAGCGGGGCATTACCATCAAAGCCCGGGCCGTCCGGCTGGATTATGAGGCCAAAAACGGGGAGCATTACTGTTTTAATCTCATCGATACCCCGGGACATGTGGACTTTAACTATGAGGTTTCCCGCTCCTTAGCCGCCTGCGAAGGGGCCCTTTTGGTGGTGGACGCCTCCCAGGGCATTGAAGCCCAGACCCTGGCCAATACCTACCTTGCCATTGAGCACGACCTGGAGGTCGTGCCTATCATCAACAAAATCGACCTGCCCGCCGCGGATCCAGACCGGGTCTGCCACGAAATCGAGGACATCATCGGCATTCCCGCCCTAGATGCTCCCCGGATCTCTGCCAAGGCGGGGATCAATATCGAAGAGGTGCTGGAACGGGTGGTCACCGATATCCCCGCTCCTCAGGGGGATGACCAAGCCCCTTTGAAAGCGCTGATCTTCGACTCCTATTACGACAGCTACAAAGGCGTCATTGTCTATGTCCGGGTCATGGAGGGGACGGTCCGCCCCGGCATGACCATCCGGATGATGGCTTCCGGCTCCGAGTTCACTGTGGTGGAAGCCGGTGCCATGGGGGCGACCAACCTGATCCCTCTGGAGGAGCTTTCCGCCGGACAGGTGGGATACATCACCGCCAGCATTAAAACGGTACAGGACACCACGGTGGGCGACACTGTCACCGACGCGGCAAATCCGGCGGCGGAACCCTTGCCCGGTTACCGGAAGGTCAACCCCATGGTGTTCTGCGGCATCTACCCTGCCGACGGGGCCAAATATCCGGATCTCCGGGAGGCCCTGGAAAAGCTTCAGCTCAACGACGCATCCCTCTCCTTTGAGCCGGAAACCTCGGTGGCGTTGGGCTTCGGCTTCCGATGCGGATTTTTGGGCCTGCTCCACATGGAGATCATCCAGGAGCGGATTGAGCGGGAGTTTAATCTGGACATCATTACCACCGCTCCCAGCGTTATCTATAAGGTCATCCTCACCTCCGGGGAGACTGTCTATATCGACAACCCCACCAACTTCCCCGACCCTGCCACCATCCAGGATGCGGAGGAGCCTATGGTCGCCGCCAACATCCTGACCCCCACCGCCTATATCGGCAACATCATGGAGCTGTGTCAGGAGCGGCGAGGCGTCTACAAGGATACCAAGTATCTTGACACCGACCGGGTAGAGCTTCACTACGACCTGCCTTTGGGGGAGATTGTCTACGACTTTTTCGACGCTCTCAAGTCCAGGACCAAAGGCTATGCCTCCTTCGACTATGAGATGAAGGGCTATGTTCCCTCCCGTCTTGTCAAGTTGGACATCCTTTTAAACGGCGAGATCGTAGACGCCCTCTCCTTCATCGTCTTTGCCGACAACGCCTATCCCAGGGCCCGCCGGATCTGCGAGAAGCTCAAAGAAAATATTCCCCGCCAGATGTTTGAGGTGCCCATCCAGGCGGCCATCGGCGGCAAGATCATCGCTCGGGAGACGGTCAAAGCCATGCGCAAGGATGTATTGGCCAAGTGCTATGGCGGCGACATCACCCGGAAAAAGAAACTTCTGGAAAAACAGAAGGAAGGCAAAAAACGGATGCGCCAGCTGGGTACTGTGGAGGTTCCCCAGGAGGCCTTTATGGCTGTCCTCAAGCTGGACGACTAAATCTGTCAAAACCGGCCGCCGCGACCTGCGGCGGCCTTTTTCTCAAAGGAGGTCTTTGGATGCCCCAGCCCATCGGCATTTACATCCACGTTCCCTTCTGCCGCTCCAAATGCCCCTACTGCGATTTCTATTCCCTCCGGGGCGGCGATGAGGCAATGGATGCCTACACCGCCGCCCTGCTCCGTCATATTGCTACCGCCCCCACGGAAAAGGCGGACTCCGTTTATCTGGGAGGCGGCACCCCTACCTTGCTGGGATCCCAGCGGCTTTCCCGGATTTTGGAGGCGGTGGCCGCCCATTTCCCACTCTCTAAGGACTGTGAAATCACCGCCGAGGCCAATCCCAGAGCCGCTGAGGGGGATACCATCGCCGCCTTAGGGAGGCTTGGTTTTACCCGGGTGAGCTTTGGCATGCAGTCGGCCGTTTCCTCCGAACTGCGCCTTCTGGGCCGCCGCCACACCCGGGAAGAGGTGGCCCAGTCGGTGGAGCTGGCCCGGCAGGGCGGGATAGACAACATCTCCCTGGACGTCATGCTGGGGGTCATCGGACAGACAGCCCCCTCCCTCTCCCAAACGCTGGATTTTGCCGCCTCCCTAAAGCCCACCCATATCTCTGCCTATATTTTAAAGGTAGAGGAGGGCACCGTTTACAACTCCCCCCGCTTTCTCTCCCAAATCCCCGACGAGGATACCCAGGTCGATCTGTATCTGGCCGCGGTGGAGGGGCTTTCCTCCTTGGGCTTTCATCAGTATGAAATTTCCAACTTTGCGAAACCGGGCTATGAGAGCCGCCACAACCTGAAATACTGGCGGTGCCAGGAATATCTGGGCTTTGGCCCTGCCGCCCATTCCTACTACGGCGGCAGCCGCTTTGCCCTGCCACGGGACCTGGAATCCTTCTGTAAAGCGCCCGGCTTCGGAGACATCCCCTTTGATGGCGTCTGCGATGGGGGCGGCTTTTTCGAGGAGTTCATGCTGGGGCTGCGGCTGGCAGAGGGGATCAACCTGGATCAGCTGGGCAGCCGGTTTTCCGTTGACGTCTCCCCTTTGGAAAGGGCTTGTCCGCCCCTGGAGCGCCGGGGTCTTCTTTGTCTAAACGGACATCATCTCTCCCTGACGACGGAGGGGTTTCTCCTCTCCAACAGCATTATTTCTCATCTCTTGAATACTATCTCCTGTTAAAAAAACGCGGCCGAAAAACAGCCGCGTTTTCTTTTTTGGCAGTCTCTGTGGACGATTGCCAACATTTTTGTAAATAAACTATGAAGTCCCTTGACATACTAAAAGAGAAGTGATACATTGATAACTGTAAGATTTAGCACTCCATAATCAAGAGTGCTAAAATAGCAAAAAGAGGTGATACGCTGTGGAACTGGATAGACGGAAGATGCAAATCCTCTCAGCGATCATCGAGATTTACACCAAAACCGGTGAGCCGGTAGGATCCAAGCTGCTGGCGTCGGTGATGGATTACGCAATCTCCCCCGCAACCATCCGCAACGAAATGGCGGCCCTGTTTGAGATGGGTTATCTTGAACAGCCCCATACTTCAGCAGGGCGTGTGCCCTCCCACAAGGGATACCGGCTCTACATCAACAACCTGATGCAGACCCAGCCCCTGACCGCCGCAGAAAAGGCGGAAATTGACGCGCTCTTTAACATTCAGCACCCCGATCCCGACCAGTTGGTAGAAGACGCGGCTACGGCCCTGGCCCAAGCCACCCACTGTGTCACCGTTTCCTCCACCATGACGCCGGAGGATGTAACGGTGCGCCGGATCGACATTATCCCCTCCGGGCCCAGGACCTTGGTGGTCTTGGTCATCGCCTCCAACGGCGTGGTCAAGAGCAAGGTCTGCCGGGTGGATTTTGCCGTCACCCCCCAGGTGCTGGATTTCTTCCGGAAATATGTCAACTCCCGGTTCAGAGGTCAATCCTTGGAAGGCGTTTCCAAGCTCTACCTTCAATCGGTGGCTGTGGCCCTGGGAGAATATTCCCGGGTGTTCACGCCGCTGCTGGTCTGTATCTTCGATCTGTGCCGGCAGATTTACGCCGGGCGCTACTACGTAGAAGGAGAAACCAATCTGCTTACCTATCAGGAGTTCACCCCTGTAGCGCACGACCTTCTGACCTTTCTCAACAAGCGGGATGAAATGCTCCGGCTCATCAACGAGGAGATGAAGGATAAAAACGTCTCCATCGGCAAAGAAGCTGGAAAATCAGAGCTTGCCGATTCCAGCATTGTCATCGCCCGCTATAATGTAGGCTCTTCCAGATCCGGCATCATTGGCATTGTGGGGCCGGTGCGGATGGATTATCCGAAACTCATCCCCCACATCCAGTATTTTGCCGACACCTTGGGACGGCTTCTCACCGAAATTTCCGAAGAGGAGGATATCACGCCGGAGACGTCTTCATCATCCAACGAATAACATTTCACATACATCATGAAAACCGAAAGGAGACATTGACGTGGCCGAAAAGAAAAACAAGAGCCCGGAGGCCGCCGAGCCGGAAACTGCTTCCCAGCAGGAGGCAGCGGGCACCGAGCAGGAAACCCCTTCTCAAAGCGCCCAAGCAGAGCAGGAGGCAAAGGCTCCCGACGAAACCGAGGCCCTCAAAGAGCAGGTCAAGGATCTCAACGATAAGCTGCTGCGCTCCATGGCCGAATTTGACAACTTCCGCAAGCGTTCCCAGCGGGAAAAGGATCAGATTTATACCGACGCCAAGGCGGATACCGCAGCTCAGTTTCTGACGGTGCTGGATAATTTCGAGCGTGCCCTGGCCACCGAAAGCACCGACGAGAACTTCCGCAAGGGAGTGCAGATGATCTACGACGGACTGCTGGAAACCATCAAAAAGCTGGGAATTGAGGAGATCAATCCCACCGAGGGAGACTTTGATCCAACGCTGCATCACGCGGTGATGCATGTGGACGACGATTCCCTGGGCCAGTCCCAGGTGGTAGAGGTCTTCCAGAAAGGCTACCGGATGGGCGACAAAATCCTGCGGTACGCCATGGTGAAGGTTGCAAATTAAGAAGCAAAGGCCCTGGGCCTTTCACATAAATGCAGAATATAACGAACTGAAAAGTATAGAATTCGAATGTAAGATTCGAGGAGGAATTGATTATGGGAAAAATCATTGGTATTGACTTAGGTACTACAAACTCATGTGTCGCCGTTATGGAAGGCGGCGAGGCTGTCGTCATCCCCAACGCGGAAGGCGACCGGACAACACCTTCTGTTGTCTCTTTTAAAAACGGTGAGCGTCTGGTAGGACAGGTTGCAAAACGTCAGGCCATCGCTAATCCGGATCACACCGTCAGCTCCATCAAACGCCATATGGGCTCTGACTATAAGGTAAATATTGATGGCAAAGGCTTTACTCCCCAAGAAATTTCCGCTATGATCCTGCAAAAGCTGAAGACTGACGCAGAAGCCTATCTGGGCGAAAAGGTCTATGACGCGGTTATTACCGTACCGGCTTACTTCACCGACGCACAGCGCCAGGCTACCAAGGATGCCGGCCGGATTGCCGGACTGGAAGTCAAGAGAATTATCAACGAGCCCACCGCCGCAGCACTGGCTTACGGCGTAGATAAAGAAAACGATCAGAAGATCATGGTTTACGACCTGGGCGGCGGCACCTTCGATGTCTCCATCATCGAAATGGGCGACGGCGTACAGGAAGTACTGGCCACCGCAGGCAACAACCGCTTGGGCGGCGATGACTTTGATAACCGGATTGTCAACTATCTGGCCGACCAGTTTAAGAAAGAAAACGGCATCGACCTGACCGGCGATAAAATGGCGATGCAGCGGCTGAAAGAGGCGGCGGAGAAAGCAAAAATCGAGCTTTCCAGCGTCACCCAGGCCAACATCAACCTGCCCTTTATCACCGCAGACGCCACCGGCCCGAAACACATGGATATGAACCTGACCCGGGCAAAATTCAACGAACTGACCGCTGACCTGGTGGAAGCCACCATGGGTCCGGTACGCCAGGCTCTGTCCGACTCCGGCCTGTCCGCTTCTGATCTTGATAAGATCCTGCTGGTAGGCGGTTCCACCCGTATCCCCGCTGTTCAGGAAGCAGTTCAGAAGATCACCGGCAAAGAGCCCTTCAAGGGCATCAACCCCGATGAGTGCGTCGCCATCGGCGCGGCTATCCAGGGCGGCGTCCTGGGCGGCGACGTCAAAGGCTTGCTGCTGCTGGATGTTACCCCTCTGTCCCTGGGCCTGGAAACCCTGGGCGGTGTCTTCACCAAGATCATTGACCGCAACACCACCATCCCCACCAAGAAGTCCCAGATCTTCTCCACCGCTGCTGACGGCCAGACTTCGGTTGAGGTCCATGTCCTCCAGGGTGAGCGTGAGATGGCGAAAGATAACAAGACTCTGGGTATGTTCCGTCTGGACGGCATCCCTGCTGCGCCCCGGGGTGTGCCTCAGATCGAGGTAACCTTCGACATCGACGCCAACGGCATTGTCCATGTTACCGCAAAAGATCTCGGCACCGGCAAGGAGCAGAACATCACCATTACCTCCTCCACCAACATGTCCAAGGAGGACATTGAAAAGGCAGTCAAAGAGGCTGAGCAGTATGCCGCTGAGGACAAAAAGCGCCGTGAGGAAATCGATGTAAGAAACGGCGCAGACCAAATGGTCTATCAGTGTGAGAAAACCCTCACCGACCTGGGTGACAAGATCGACGCCGCCGATAAAGCGGATGTCCAGGCCAAGGTAGACGCCCTGAAAGAAGCGCTGAAGGGCACCGATCTGGAGGCCATCAAGTCCCGCCAGGATGAGCTGCAGAAAAAGTTCTATGAAGTCTCCTCCAAAGTATACCAGCAGACCCAAGCAGCCGGTCAGGCTGCAGGCGGCGCTGCCCCTGGCGCTGAAGCTCCCCACGATGACAACGTGGTGGACGCCGACTACAAAGAGGTTGACGAAGACCAGAACAAGTAATATACTAAAACAGCTGCGCGATGATAAGACTGGGCCTATACCCGGTCTTATCTTGTGCAGGTGGTTTGTGACAATTCATACGTAAGGGTGATCAATTTGCCAGAAAAGAGAGATTATTACGAAGTCCTTGGCGTCGAAAAGGGCGCCTCGGAGGACGAGATCAAAAAAGCATATCGTAAAGTTGCAAAAAAGTATCACCCGGACCTCAATCCAGGAGATAAGGAAGCAGAAGCCAAATTCAAAGAGGTTGGAGAAGCCTATGAGGTCCTCTCCAATCCTGAAAAGCGCGCGCGTTACGATCAATTCGGCCACGCCGGCGTGGACCCGTCCTATGGGGCGGGCGCAGGCGGCGCGGGAGCTTATGGCGGTGCAGGCGGCTTTGGATTTGACGATCTGGGCGATATCTTCGACAGCTTTTTCGGCGGTGGTTTCGGTGGCTTTGGCGGAGGCGGCGGTTCTCGGAACCCCAACGGACCTGTACGGGGTAACGACCTGCGCTCCTCCATCGTCCTCAGCTTTTTGGAAGCGGCCAAAGGCTGTACCAAACGGCTGAAGATTTCCCGGCTGGAAACCTGTAAAACCTGCGGCGGCACCGGCGCCAAAAATGCCGACGCCATCAAGACCTGTCCTGACTGTCACGGCTCCGGCCAGGTACGGGTGACCCAGCGGACCCCCTTCGGCGTCATCAACTCCACCCGGACCTGCTCCAAGTGCTCCGGTAAAGGAAAAATCATTTCCGATCCCTGTACGGCTTGTAACGGCTTGGGTCGGGTTCGTGTCAACAAGACCATCGAGGTCAACATCCCCGCCGGTATCGATGACGGCCAAACCTTTGCTGTATCTGGCCAGGGGGATATGGGCATCAACGGCGGGCCTGCCGGTAACCTGAACGTCAATGTCAGCGTCCGGCCCGACCCCATCTTCGACCGGGATGGCTTCGATGTTTGGTGTGAAATCCCCATCACCTTCACCCAGGCGGTCTTTGGCGACGAGGTGGTAGTTCCCACCATCGACGGCAAGGTGAAATACAGCATTCACGAAGGAACCCAGCCTGGCACCACCTTCCGGCTTAAAAACAAGGGAATCCCCCTCATCAATGGCCGGGGACGGGGCGACCAGTACGTCAAGGTCACCATCGAGGTGCCCAAGAACCTGAGCGCAAAGCAAAAGGATCTGCTCAAGCAGTTTGAGGGTGCTTCCTCTGAGAAAAACTATGAGAAACGGAAAGGTTTCTTCGATAAGCTCAAGGACGCTTGGGAAGGTAAAAGCTAAATAGTCCTATAAGTTGTCCCACGTCTAACGGGAAACTTTAACCATATTCCCATATCCCGGGAATTTGAAACAATGAAAGGCTCCGTGAAAAAATACACGGAGCTTTTTTATTTCCGTTTACAGATTGAAATAGGAGCTTTCAAAACATTCCACCCATGTTTTTGTCCCGGCCGGAAAGAGTCTAAGGCCAGCCCCCTCGGCAACGCTCCATCGGCTTTTTGAATATTCAAAAAGTATTCACAGTTTTATCTTATGAAAGATAAAACTGTGATCTATAATCTAACCTAGTTAGTTTTTTGAGGGGAGGTCCTTTTATGGCTACCCAAGCGCAGATTGAAGCCATGCTCCATAAGCTGGAGCAATTTCATCCTACTGCTTTTTTCAAACGGATGGATGAAACCCAAGCAGGCATTGGAGCGGTGCTCCGGCTGCTTGATGAGTCTAATGAAACTATCACCGCGGGGAAGATCAGTGACATTCTGAATATCAGTACAGCGAGGGTGGCAGTTTTAATAAAAAAGATGGTAGCAAGAGGATTGATCACCAAGGAACACGATGTGTCTGACGCCCGTGTTACCATCGTGAAACTTACTCCTTTGGGAAAACAGCTCATCTTCAAGATGCGGCAGGATCTGTATCAGCAGATGGGACGCATCATTGACCAGATTGGGGAAAAACGCCTGTTGGAATTTATCGACACATTTCATGAGATCCGGAAGATCGTAAGTCCTCCGGAAATCGGCTAATTGGAAGGCTCTCGAATTTCGCCTTTCCCTCCTTTCCAATTATTCTCTCCATTTTATTCGCATGAAGTAAATGTAAGAAGGAGTGCAGTCCATGCTCAAGATTTTTAAAAATCTTAGAAAAAGGGAATGGTCACTTGTTGCCCTCTCCCTTGTCTTCATCGTCATCCAGGTATGGCTGGATCTGAAAACGCCCGAATACATGGCGGAAATCACCACCTTGGTGCAAACGGAAGGAAGCGCCATGGCGGATGTCCTTATTGCTGGCGGCCAAATGCTGCTATGCGCGCTGGGGAGCCTCATCTCATCTGTGGCGACCGCTGTCTGCGCCGCCAGTATCGCTTCCTCCTTCGGTGGAATTCTCCGGGGGAAGCTGTTCAGCAAGGTCCAATCTTTCTCCATGGAAGAGATCGGCCATTTTTCTACCGCCAGCCTAATCACCCGCTCCACCAACGATGTTACGCAGATTCAGATGCTCATCGCCATGGGTCTGCAGATGCTGGTCAAGGCGCCCATTATGGCTGTGTGGGCCGTATGTAAGATTGCCGACAAACAGTGGCAGTGGACCCTTTCCACGGCAGCGGCAGTGGTGATACTGCTCATCATCGTCGGCATCTGCCTGCTTTTGGCCACACCAAAATTCCGGAAGATGCAGAAACTCACCGACGATGTAAACCGTGTGACCAGAGAGAACCTAACAGGCCTTCGGGTTGTCCGTGCTTACAACGCAGAAGACTACCAAGAATCAAAGTTTGATCGTGCCAACACAGCCCTGACAAAAAATCAGCTTTTTGCCCAGCGCACCATGGCCTTTTTGCTGCCCAGTATCCAGATGGTAATGAGCGGTCTCTCCCTCGCCATCTATTGGATTGGCGCAGTGCTCATCGACCAGGCCGGGATGCAGGGAAAGCTCACCCTGTTCTCTGACATGATGGTGTTCTCTCAATACGCCATCCAGGTTGTCATGTCCTTTATGATGCTGGTGGTCATCTTTGTCATCCTTCCCCGTGCCTCTGTCGCCGCCAGACGTATCCAGGAGGTACTGGATACCCACCCCACCATCGTGGATGGAACAAGGACAGAGGGGCAGCAAGGCGTCACCGGCGAAGTGGAGTTTAAAAATGTATCCTTCCACTATCCCGACGCTGAAGAATGCGTGCTGAAAAACATTACATTTACCGCCCACAAAGGGGAAACGGTGGCCTTGATCGGCTCTACCGGTTGCGGAAAAAGTACCGTCATCAACTTGGTTCCCCGTTTTTACGACGCGACCGAGGGGCAGGTTTTGGTAGACGGCGTTGACGTCCGGGAGTATTCCCAGAAAGCCCTGCGCAACAAAATCGGTTACGTTTCCCAGAAGGCCACCCTGTTTTCTGGCAGCATCCGCTCCAATGTGGCCTATGGCGACAACGGCCGAAAACCGGCTTCCCTTGACCAGGTCAAAGAAGCCGTCGCCACGGCGCAGGCAAGCGAATTTGTAGAACAGATGGACAACAGTTATGACGGTTATGTGGCGCAGGGAGGCTCCAACCTTTCCGGAGGCCAGAAACAAAGGATTTCCATTGCCCGGGCCATCGCGAGAAAGCCTGAAATCCTTATCTTTGACGATTCCTTCTCGGCACTGGACTATAAGACGGACCGGGTCCTGCGAAGCGCCTTGGACAAAGAGTGCAAGGATGTAACACGTATCGTTGTGGCCCAGCGGATTGGAACCATCCGGGACGCGGATAAGATTATCGTCCTGGATGAAGGCAAAATTGCCGGTATGGGCAAACATCAAGAGCTGATGGAAAACTGTGAAGTTTACCAGCAGATTGCCCTGTCCCAGCTCTCAAAGGAGGAATTGGCGTAATGGAACATAAAGGCTATCAAACGGGCCAGCACCAAGTCAGGCATCATGGCCCGGCAGGCGGGCCGAGAATGGCCAGAGGCGGAGAAAAGGCCAAGGACTTCATCGGCACCTGGAAAAAACTGCTCGGTTACTGCCGCAGATATAGGGCGGCCATTGTCATCGCTCTGATCTGCGCGGGGATCGGAACCATCCTCACCTTGATGGGACCGGATAAGCTGTCGGATATGACCGACACCATCACGGCGGGAATCTCACCCAACACAGAAAAAATGGAAGAAATCGCCCAGACCATTTCACAAAACCTAACAGACAATACCCAAACCGTTATGGACGCCATTGCCGCTAACATCAGCGATGAAGAGAAGCTAAGCCAAAAGGCAGCCGATATTCTGAGTTCTCCGGATCTGACGGAGCAAGAAAAGCAGGCTTTTCAGGAAGTGATGGCGAATATGAGCTCGGAAGCGGAGGGAGCCAATGCGGCAGCACAACTTCTATCCCTGCCCAATTCTGTGCTGGAAGTCCTGATCGATGACATCCAGGTGGATGGGGCCAGCATTTCCGCGGCGGATCAGCTAGCGGCCCTGTCCTTTCTTGGGAACGTAGATAGCAGCGATGAAACTGCCGTTCAGAGCGCTTTGGGCCAGCTGCCGGAGCCTGTCCAGGCTGCGTTGTTCCAGGATATAACCGTTGACGGCGTCGCCATCACCGGCGCAGACCAGCTTTCCATGATGGAAGTCCTCTCCCAAGTGGACCCTGAGGATTCCGCTGCTGCGTTAGAAGCCATGGATCACCTTCCAGAGTCGGTCTACAGCCTGGTAAAACCCTCCATTGACATGGATAAAGTCCTGCAAATCGGCCTGCTTCTGGTTTCCTTCTATGCCCTCAGCTATATCCTCTCCGCTACCCAGGGCTGGATCATGTCCACCATTACCCAGCGGGTTTCTAAGGAAATGCGTTCCAACATCTCCCGGAAGATCAACAAACTGCCCATGTGGTTTTATAACCGCACCACCACCGGCGATGTCCTTTCCCGAGTGACAAACGATGTGGACACCATTGGCCAGTCCCTTAACCAGAGCATCGGCACCCTGATTTCCTCTGTCATCCTTTTTCTCGGCAGCTTGGTGATGATGCTGGTTACAGACGCCCGGCTGGCCTTGACCGCTATTCTGGCCAGCCTCCTGGGATTTGTCATCATGTTTGCCATTATGGGCCGAAGCCAAAAATATTTTGCCCGTCAACAGAAGCATTTGGGTGAAATCAACGGGCATATTGAGGAAATCTATTCCGGCCATACCGTTGTCAAAGCCTATAACGGAGAGGCAGCGGCCCAAGAGACCTTCGATGAAATGAACAAAAATCTCTGCAAGAGCAACTTCAAAGCCCAGTGCCTGTCGGGTATGATGATGCCTATTATGAGCTTTATCGGAAATTTCGGCTATGTTGCCGTCTGCGTCGTAGGCGGAGCCATGGCATTAAACGGCTCCATCAGCTTTGGCGTTATCGTCGCCTTTATGATGTATGTCCGCTACTTCACCCAGCCGCTGTCCCAGATGGCCCAGGCGGTGCAGTCCCTCCAGTCCGCCGCGGCAGCCGGCGAGCGTGTGTTTGAGTTCCTCGAGGCTGAGGAGATGGAGGATGAAAGCGGAAAAATTCAGAAGCTGGAGAATGTCAAAGGCGACGTTGTTTTCGACCATGTCAGGTTCGGCTATGAGGATTCGGACAGCGTCGTCATCCACGATTTCTCCGCCGAGGCAAAACCGGGCCAGAAGGTGGCCATTGTCGGCCCCACCGGCGCGGGAAAAACCACCCTGGTCAACCTGCTCATGCGTTTCCATGAGATTCAGGGCGGCGAAATCCGTATCGACGGAGTTTCCACCAAAGAGATGACCCGGGAGGCGGTGCATTCCCTGTTCTGCATGGTGTTGCAGGACACATGGCTCTTTGAAGGGACCGTCCGGGAAAACCTGATCTACTGCACCCAAGGCGCCAGCGATGAAAAGATGGAGGAAGCTTGCAAGGCTGTGGGACTGGATCATTTTATCCGCACCCTGCCCAAAGGTTACGACACCGTTCTCAATGACCAGGTAAACCTGTCCCAGGGGCAGAAACAGCAGCTCACCATTGCCCGTGCTATGATCGCGGATAAACCCATGCTGATTTTGGATGAAGCGACCTCATCGGTGGATACCCGCACTGAGCAGCAAATCCAGTCGGCTATGGATCAATTAATGGAAAACCGCACCTCCTTCGTGATTGCCCACCGTCTTTCCACCATCAAGAATTCTGATCTGATTCTGGTGCTGAAGGATGGAGATATTATCGAAAGCGGCAACCATGAAGAGCTTCTCAGCAAAGGGGGCTTCTACGCAGAACTTTACAACAGCCAGTTCGATCAAGCATCTTAAAAAGGGGGGATTCAAAATGAAATGCAGGTATATTACAATTGAAAGAGAGTACGGCAGCGGCGGTACTTCTATTGCCCATCTGCTTTCTGAGCAGACCGGCGTTCCGTGTTATGGCAGAGAAATTCTGGAAAAGGTTGCGAGGGAGCAAAATGTCTCCATGGACAGAATGCAGAGCTATGAGGAGTCGGTGACCAACAGTTTTCTCTATTCTCTTTACATGATGTCCCAGACGGCAGCAGTGAGCAATGATATGCTGACAAAGGATGGCCATATCTATGTGGCTGAGCAAACCGCGATTCAGCAGCTTGCCGCCAAAGGCCCTGCCATTTTCCTTGGTCACTGCGCCTGTGAAGCGCTGAAAGACCGCAAAGGGGTTGTCAATGTATTTATCCGCTGCACAGATGAACAGGCCAAGCGGCAGCGGATTATGGTGGACTATCAAGTCCCCGCGGCGCAGGTAGACAACTTCAAACGGAAGTTTGACAAAAAGCGCGCCAATTACTATCATGCCAACACCTCAAAAAAGTGGGATGATCTCAAAAATTACGACATTGTCTTGGACAGCGGCACCCTGGGTATTGAAGGCTGTGTCAACGCGCTCAAATCCCTCATAGGGTAAACGCTGTAGAACCGAATATATGCACGAAAAAGGGCCGTCCGTTGGCCAGATCAACGGGCGGCCCTTTTCTTTTTCAAAAAAGTTTTTCTCCCCCGGCAATGGGGCAAAAGCCCATAACTGCGCAATTGTTTCCTTTTGGTAACCGTCCAATTGTTTCCTCCCGGTAACTATACCACAATAAAGTGCGTACTTTACGGTCAAAATCCCCCTGGGTATAATATAGACAAGAGCTAAGGAACCCGGCCGGTCCAAAGCACATGACAAGATTCGTTGCACGCATCCAGACTGATGCGGCAGCACCCCACAGGGACACAAAAGGAGGAACCTTAGATGAAAATCGCAGTAATTTGTGCAAACGGAAAAGCAGGCAAACTAATTGTAAAAGAGGCTGTCAGCCGGGGACTTGATGTGACCGCGGTTGTTCGGGAAGAGAACCAGACACAGGCACAGTCTGTGCTGAAAAAGGATCTGTTTGATCTGACCTCTTCCGACCTGAAAGGATTTGATGTGGTCATCGATGCATTTGGCGCTTGGACTGAGGAAACCCTGCCCCAACACAGCACCTCTCTGGCCCATCTATGCGATATCCTTTCCGGCACCGATACCCGGCTATTGGTGGTAGGCGGCGCCGGCAGTCTCTACGTCAACCCCGAGCACACCGCCTGCGTGGCCGACGGCCCGGATTTCCCCGATGCCTTTAAGCCCTTGGCGGCAGCTATGGCAAAGGCCCTGGGAGAGCTTCGCAAGAGATCCGACGTCAAATGGACCTATCTGAGCCCGGCTGCTGACTTCCAGGCCGACGGTCCCCGCACAGGAAAGTACATCCTGGGCGGCGAGGAACTGACGCTAAACTCCAAAGGGGAAAGCGTCATCAGCTATGCGGACTACGCCATCGCAATGATCGATGAGGCTGTCAGCGGCGGCAACATCCAAAAGCGGATCAGCGTTGTCGTCCAGTAAGACGAAGGTCTTTATTGATAAAGAAAGCCACGCAAAGGGGTCCTTTGCGTGGCTTTCCCAAGTTTGAGTCAGGAGAGGTAAACCATGGATTATTTGAAGTTTTTACAGCAGGAGATTCACACAACCGTCGCCGCCACCGTCGATGACGACGGTCTTCCGGTCACCTGCGCCATCGACATCATGGACGCGGACGAAAATGGCCTGTACTTTCTCACAGCCAAGGGAAAGGGATTTTATCACCGGCTCAAAACTCAGGGATACCTGGCGCTGACCGGCATGAAGGGCCGGGACACCCTGTCCTGCGTGGCGGTGTCGGTCCGGGGCAAAATCCGGGAGCTGGGGGAGGCGCCCCTGCCCCGCCTGCTTCAAAAGAACCCCTATATGAAGGAAATCTATCCGACGGCGGAATCCCAAAAGGCGCTGACAGTGTTCCAGATCTTCGAGGGCACCGGCGAGTGGTTTGACCTTTCCCAAAAGCCTATTCAAAGGTTTTCTTTCTCCATCGGCCAGAGGAAGTCGGAAAAAGAAGGCTTTCGGATTACAGACGCTTGTACCGGCTGCCGGGCCTGTAAGGAGATATGTCCCCAAAATTGCATCGATTTTGGCTTTCTTCCCGCGGTTATTCAGCAGGAGCACTGCTTACACTGCGGCAACTGCCAGCAAGTCTGTCCCCAAAACGCGGTGATCCGGGAGGGAGCAAGATGACACAGGCAGAAAGACGGCGCTACCTCATCCAAGCGCTGCTCGAAGAGCGTCCCGAATATGCTGATATCCAGATCCCACCGGATGTGCCGGAGCAAAAAAGCCTGCTTCGCTCCCTTTTCAATGTACGCATGCCCTGGCCTATCAGCGAAGATTTTTTGAAGATGCAGGACGCCTACCTCCAGGAGGAAATCCGGCGCAAAGGCATAACCGGACTTGACAGCCTTCATCCGGTGCGGGAGGGCATCTATCTCTGGCAGGGGGACATTACCACCCTGCGCTGCGACGCCATCGTCAACGCCGCCAACAGCGGGATGCTGGGCTGCTTTGTCCCCTGCCACGGCTGCATTGACAATGCCATCCATACCTTTGCCGGGGTACAGCTGCGGCTGGCGTGCGCCCGCATCATGGATGGGCAGGGACGGCAGGAGGAAACCGGCGGGGCAAAGCTGACGCCGGCCTTTAACCTGCCCTGCCGCTACATCCTGCACACGGTGGGGCCCATTGTCAGCGGCCGGCTCACCCAGCGGGACTGTGACCTGCTGGCCTCCTGCTATCGCTCCTGCCTGGAGCTTGCGGAGGAAAATCATATCAAAAGCGTTGCTTTCTGCTGCATCTCCACCGGGGAATTTCACTTCCCCAACCGGCAGGCGGCAGAAATCGCGGTCAACACAGTCATGGAGTTCAAAGAGAAAACTCCCAGCAATATGGAGGTGATCTTTAATGTTTTCAAGAATATGGACGCAGCCATCTACCGAGCCTTACTCCAGCAAAATTGAACGGTTAAGGGTTGCGTTGGCAGGTGCAGACGCGGTGATTATCGGCGTCGGCGCGGGCATGTCCACCTCCGCCGGCTTGACCTATGACGGGGAGCGATTCCGGCGGCTTTTTTCCGACTTTGAGGAAAAATGTGGATTTCACGACATGTATTCCGGCGGATTCTATCCCTTCCCCACCCTGGAGGAACAGTGGGCCTATTGGAGCCGGTTTATTATGGCCAACCGCTACACAGATCCGCCCAAACCTGTGTATGAAAGGCTGCTCCAGC
Organism: Zongyangia acetica; assembly: GCF_038739695.1. Classification (NCBI taxonomy): domain Bacteria; kingdom Bacillati; phylum Bacillota; class Clostridia; order Eubacteriales; family Oscillospiraceae; genus Zongyangia; species Zongyangia acetica. The sequence continues at coordinate 225,222 of NZ_JBBEWN010000002.1, forward strand.
TTCTCAAGGACAAGGATTACTTCGTCATCACCACCAATGTGGACCACTGCTTCCAGAAGGCGGGAATTGACCGTCACCGGCTGTTCTACACCCAGGGAGATTACGGCCTGTGGCAGTGTTCCAAGCCCTGCCACAACAAAACCTACGACAACGCGGATGTTGTCCGCCAGATGGTGGAGACCCAAGGCTTTCAGATCACAGAAAAGGGGTTAAAACTGCCTGCCGGCAACCCGCCAAAGATGTCCGTCCCCACCGATCTGATCCCCCATTGCCCCCTATGCGGCGCTCCCATGGCCATGAACCTGCGGGCCGACAATACATTTGTGGAGGATGAGGGATGGCACCGGGCGGCCCAGCGCTACGAGAACTTTCTGCGCACAAGACAGGGGCAGCGCGTCCTATTCCTGGAGCTGGGGGTGGGCTACAACACCCCGGTCATCATCAAATATCCCTTCTGGCAGATGACGGCGCAAAATCCCAAGGCCACCTACGCCTGTGTCAATTTCGGCGACGCCCTCTGTCCCCGGGACATTGAAAAGCAGTCTATCTGCCTTGACGCGGATATCGGGGATGTGCTGAGCCAAATCGCTGGCCAGCCCTTCTCTCCTGGACTGGGAACCTAACATAGAGAAAACTTTTCCGGTTTAGCCCGGCTCATAGGAAGGCGGTTCATAAAGCCCCTCAAAGGTCCAGCTCAGTCCCAGATCTTCCGAAGTATAACGGGCCATACCAGTGCCTCCCATCAGATCGCCGTTTTCCCCCTGTCCCACCAGCATTACAAGCTTGCCCTCTTCCCAGGTAGGACATTGGGGGATGACAAAGGCGTCCGCCCACTCCCCTGCCGGGGGAATTTCCACCGGGGTAAAGGTTTTGCCCCCATCCTCGGTGCGGTAGAAATTGTGGGAGCCTTCTACCTCAGGATAACATAAAAATCCCACATCTTCACTGACAAACCCCGCCGACTGAAGCAGCCATGTCTCCGGCCCCCGGCCTGTCTGCTCCCAGGTGGCGCCACCGTCGGTGGTGCGGTAGATCATCTGTCCCTCCTGGGACATGGTGCGGCCGCCGGTGGCTACCACATAGCCGGTCTCCGGGGTGGGAAAGCTGACAAACTTGACCCGGACACTGTCCATGCTCCCGTCGATGAGGACATCCTGCCAGCTCTCTCCCCCGTCGTCGCTGTAGAGGATGGAAAGCCCTCTCTCCCAGGTGCCTCCATAGACAAAGGCAGTCTTTTCCGGGGTGATGAGATAACTGCCCTCCTGTAGCTGGTTGTAATAGGAATTGCCATCTCCAACCGTGCAGAGGGCTTCCAGAGAGATGGGAAGCTCGGTCCAGTTCTTTCCTCCGTCTAGGCTTACAGAACAAACTTCATCCTCAATTTTATAGGTGTACTCCGTCTGCTCGTAGGGGATTTCATCTATAAACTCCTGATTGTATTCATCCTGAGCCTGCTGTCCGCTGCCCTGATACTTGCCCAGCTCATAGGAAGCCAGAGTTTCCTTAAGGGTCATGTCATAGCGGAACCTTCCGTCGGAAAGCTGGGTTCGCTCAAACCATAGCACCCATTGGCAGGAAATCTCCCCGCCGTTCTGCATGCCCCAATCCTGGAAGATTTCTCCCCCTGCTCTCTGGGGTGTGGCGGTAAATTCGCAGAGTACCGCTAGATACTGCCCGTTTTCCAGCTCCTCAATGTCTGAGATATACCACTCTTCCAAGGTCCGCAGGCTGGAAAGATAGGGTTGTTGATACTGCTCCAAAAAGCCGTCCAGCCAGTGGACGGTAGCCAGGGTCAGGTTTTCTGTCTCCGCCTCCACCGAAAACTCCTCCGGCGCCAGGATGACGATACCCTCCTGCTGGCGGGCCCGATAGATGCCGTAGATACTAAAGCCCAGCAGCGCCGCAACCAGGACAATTCCAATGACCCAGATCATCTTCTGCCGCACCAGCCTGAAAAATTTTCCTTCCATAGCCATCTCCTTTCTTTTGTTCCTCTATTATAGCACGATGGTCAAACCAATGCTTTTCCAAAAGTTTGTAAATTTCCCCGCCCCCTTTTATCTTTACGGGGCGGGGAAAAACCGCTATAATAGAGGAACAAAAAACTTTGCGACAAGCACTACATCTTTGGAGGCCATCGATGAACTGGATACAAGCCGATATTTTTACCACCACCGCCGGCATCGACCCGGTGAGCACACAGCTGATTGCCCTGGGGCTTCCCGGCTTTGCCATACAGGACGCCCAGGATTTTCAAGACTTTTTGAAGGATACCACCATCCATTGGGACTATGTGGACGAAGAACTCATGAAACTGGCCCAATGTGAAACAAAAATCACCCTTTATCTGCCTGACAACCTCCAGGGGGCCGAACAGCTCTCTGGGGTAAAATCTATGCTGCGGGCACTCAAGGCCCAGGATACAGACCATTCCTATGGCCGGCTGGACATCGAGCTTGCCGATATCCAGGAGGAGGACTGGTCCACCGCCTGGAAAAAATACTACCATCCAGTGGAAATTTCTCCCCGGCTGGTGGTCTGCCCCTCTTGGGAGGACACCCCTCTGCGTCCGGGGCAGGCCATGCTCCGGCTGGATCCGGGTATGGCCTTTGGCACCGGCACCCATGACACCACCCGTCTTTGCATGCAGCTTTTGGAGCGGTATGTAGACGAAAACACCCATGTGCTGGATATTGGCTGCGGCAGTGGCATTCTCTCCATTGCGGCCCTGCTGCTGGGAGCTAAGGATGCCATCGGCGTTGACATCGACGAGAACGCGGTGAAGGTTTCCAGGGAAAACGCCGCTCTCAACGGGGTGGAAGACCGGCTCCATACCGTCTGCGGGGATCTGACCGACAAGGTCAGCGGTACCTTCCAGCTCATCTGCGCCAACATTGTGGCGGACGTCATCATCCGGCTGTGCCCGGTCATCCCCCGCTTTCTGGCCCCCGGCGGCGTCTTTATCGCCTCAGGCATTATCGATGAGCGGATCGGAGACGTCCGGGCCGCCCTGGCCGAAGCTGGCCTGTCCATTGAAGAGCAAAAGGAGAGCGGCGGATGGTGCGCCCTTTCCTGCCGCTGTGAGGAGAGATAGCCATGCCCCGTTTTTTTACCGAGAACATCAGCGGCGACACCGCCCTGATCACCGGCCCTGACGCCCGCCACATCGGCCGGGTGCTCCGGATGGCGGTGGGGGAAAACATCGTCCTGTGCGACCTGAAGGGGCTGGATTATCACTGCCAGATCGAGAGCATCCAGAAGGACGCCGTCTCTTGCCGGATCCTGTCCACCTGCCCCAGCGTTGGGGAGCCGGACTGTCAAGTCACCCTGTATCAAGCTTTCCCCAAAGGGGATAAGATGGATTTCATCATCCAAAAGGCGGTGGAGCTAGGGGTTTCCCGGGTAGTTCCGGTGCTGACCCGGCGCTGTGTGGCCCGACCCGATCCCAAAGCTATGACAGGGAAGCTGGCTCGTTTTTCCCGCATCGCTTTGGAGGCCGCTAAACAGTCCGGCCGGGGCCGGATTCCGCAGGTCGGGGAGCTTGTGGACTTTGACAGCGCGGTCAAGATGGCGGCCTTGGATCCCCTTTCCCTCTTTTTCTACGAGGGCGGCGGCCGCCCCCTTTCCCAGCTGCTTTCCCCCCAGGTGAGGTCTCTTTCCCTCTTTGTGGGCAGCGAAGGGGGCTTTGATCCCGAGGAGGTGGATCTGGCGGCCAAAGCGGGGCTGATTCCCGTCACCCTAGGGCCTCGGATCCTCCGGTGTGAAACAGCGCCGGTATGCGCCCTTTCCGTCATCATGTACGCCACAGGAAATCTTTGATAAAAAACGGTACTGCCGCGCATGGGTCATGCCTGGCAGCGCATAGGATACCTATACATCTCAAAAACACCACCAAGGACTGTAAAAAAATCAGGAGGTTTTCATCATGTCCCAGCCTGTACGCCGTCCCCGCCGTAGGAAAAATAACCGAAAGACATTGCTTGTCGTCATCATCCTGTTTCTCATCATCCTGGCTTGCATCCTTCTCTTTGCAAATCTAGGTGGAAATACAGAGGGAGAATCCAGCTCACGGGAAAACCCGTCCTCTTCATCCTCTATCAGCGAAGGCGCCAGCGGGACAGAGAGCCTGGATTCCAGCAGTTCCAGTTCTTCCACAGAAGAGTCTCAAGAGCCTTCCTCCGAGTCCTCTTCTACTCCTGCCGGTTCTACTGTAGATCCCACCGACTGGCGGCTGGTCATCGCCTCTGCCGCCCATCCTCTGGGGGATAACTATGACGTGGAACTTGCCACCGTCATCGGCAATTACCAGGTGGACGCCAGGATCCTGGAGCCCCTTAACGAAATGCTGGCCGCTGCCCAGGAAGACGGTGTGAGCCTTGCCATCACCTCCGCCTACCGGACGGTACAGCGGCAGGAAGAGCTTTACGCGGCCCAGGTCCAGCAATGGCTGGGCTACGGCTACAGCCAGGAGGAGGCGGAGAAGGAAGCCGCCCGGTGGGTGGCCCTCCCCGGCACCAGCGAGCACAACACCGGCCTAGCCCTGGATATTGTCTATCCCGGCTATTATGAAGATTACGGCGACCTCAATGAAGGCTTTGAGGAAACCGCCGCCTTTGATTGGCTGATCAACAACTGTACCGATTACGGCTTTGTCCTGCGTTATCCCAAAGATAAACAGGACATTACCGGCATTACCTATGAGCCCTGGCACTACCGCTATGTAGGGGTGGAAAATGCCAAGGCCATGGAGGCCGCAGGACAGTGCCTGGAGGAGTATCTGGGCCTGGCCTAATCTAATCCTATATAAGAAAGGAGGAGGCGCCCTGTGGCATCCCGCTTCTGGACCCGGATCAAGGCCTGCCTTTCCGGTCAGAAAAAGAATCCCGGACACCGGCTGTTTTCCCTGCTTCTGGTGGCGTTTGCCTTGGCTGCCATTATCCTGCTTTCCTCCTTCTGCGCTGAAGCCCTGCGGAATTTTTCAGTTTCGGGAGCCCAAACTGTGGTCACCAGCCTCCAGGAAAATATTTCCCTCTCCGATGTAGAGCAGATCCTGGGAAAGAAAAACACCATCCGCCTGATGCAGTCCTATGCCCAGGCCCTGGCCGGCGCTACCATTGAGTTTGACGAACTGCCCGATTATGACACCGCTATCTTCTTCACCATTGCCGGGGCCATTCCGCCTCAGGTGGAGGTTACCTCCTTCCACTTTCAAGGCCGCGACATTATCATGGACTGCACATCCCCCGACGAGCACAGCGCTGAAGAGCTTTTCCTCGCTTTAGAAGAAAGCGCCTATTTCAGCCACGTCTATTACACCATTCCCACGGATCACGGCGATGGATATGCCTATCAGTTTTACCTGACCGTTTAATAAGTGACCATCTTTTCAACAGGACCCTATGAAGGGTCCTGTTTTTTTCTGCCAAACCGAAAATACCTATTGACAGGATTGTATCTAAGTGTTATTATCTGTATATACTAAATATATACAGATAATAACACAAGGTGGTGACCATGTGAATATTATTGTGACCAGCGCCTCCCCCACCCCCCTTTATGAGCAGATCGAGCAGCAGATCAAAAACATGATCCTAAGCGGGGAGCTCACACAGGGGGCGGCAATGCCCTCCATCCGGCTGCTGGCCAAGGAGCTGCGGGTCAGCATCATTACCGTCAAACGGGCCTATGACGATCTGGAGGCAGACGGCTTTCTGGAGACTGCCCCTTCCAAGGGCACCTATGTGGCCGTCCAAAATATGGATCTCATCCGCAATATCGCGGTGGCCCAGATTGAGGAAAAAATCTCTGAAGCTGTTTCCTCCTCCCTGGCCATCCATATGACGCTGGAGGAACTGACGGAAATTGTCACCCTTCTCTATCGGGAGATGGAACATGATGCGGATAAAGGGCCCCCTGGCGAAAAGGAACCAGCCCATTCTGAATCCACTTGATTTTTGCCCCATGGGGCGGAACGGAGTCTATGTTATGGAAAATCGCATTGAAATTGCAGGTCTGACCAAACGGCTGGGAAGGTTTGAGCTTTCCATCGACAAATTACAGGTTCCCACCGGTTTCATCACCGGCTTTATCGGTGAAAACGGTGCCGGGAAAACCACCACCATCAAGCTGATTCTGGATATGATCCGGCCGGATGGTGGAACGATTTCCATTTTGGGCCATGACGCCCAGAAGGCGGGCCATCTGGCCAAGGCGGATCTTGGCTACGTGGGAGACGACGCCGGCTACTGGCCCGGTATGAAACTGCGCGCCATTGCCAAGATGACCGCTCCCTTTTTCCCCCACTGGGATTGGCCCTTCTTTGACAGGCTGCTGGACCGTTTCCATCTGGATGCCGGCGCCAAATACGCTTCCCTCTCCAAGGGGATGAAAAAGCAGTTTGAGCTTGCCATGGCCCTATGCCATCATCCCAAACTGATCATCCTGGATGAGCCCACCGCCAACCTGGATCCCTTGGTGCGCCGGGATATCCTGGATCTTCTCCTGGAGATGATGGAAAAGGAGGAATGCACCGTATTTTTCTCCACCCACATCACCTCCGATCTGGATCATGCCGCCGACTATATCGCCTTTCTTCACAGGGGCCGCATGCTGCTGTTTGGGGATAAAGAAACGCTGACCGAAAACCACTGTATTGTCAAAGGGCCTGTCTCCCTCCTCGACGGCAGTGCCGAGAAAAAATTCATCAGCTTCCAGAAAAACAGCTTCGGTTTTGAGGCCCTTTGTGACGATCCGGCCTGGGCTAAAGATACCTTTGGCACAGAAGCCGTCTATGAAACGCCGGATATTGAGCAGATCTTCATCGGTTATACCAGAAAGGATGAGCAGTAATGGTACAGAATCTCTTTCATTTGATTGGCTGCGACGCTGCTAAGCTTTTCAGCGCCTCTCCCATCTATAAATTGCTCCCCATTGCGGCCGTAGCCGTGGCCTTTTTCGCCCCTCAGGTCATCTCCTTTATTCTGCTGCTGGTAGTCTATCTGCTGGGCTATGGGCTTATCACCTATGACGAAGCCTACCACACCCAGAATTACTACGCCTTTCTTCCAATCCGGCGCAGCGAATATATCATTGGCAAATACGCCTTTACCTTCGTTATGACCATGATCGGCATCCTTCTCTGTTTTGTCTCTTCCAGTCTAGGCGGGTTTATTTTGACCGATCCTGGGCGTCCCGGTTTTGGAGAGCTTAGCGACTACTACGCTCTGGCCTTTATTATCGCCATGGTTTATCTGGCCATCCAGTATCCCTTCTCCATCTTCCTAGGCGGCGTCAAGGGGCGGATTGTCGCTATGGTCTTTTACTTCATCCTCTTTTTCTGTGCCTTTAGCACCGATATCATGAGCCGCATCCTTTCCTTTATGCAAAGTTCCTCCCTGTTTCTCCTCATGGTCATCAGCCTTCTTATCTACTGCATCTCCTGTACCATTGTTTTGTCCCTCTATGATAAGAAGGATCTCATTGGCTGACGATTCGTATCTCTGGACCATTTCTCCCCGCTTCCCAAGGGAGCCAGAATTTCTTGCGGAAGCTTCCCCTCGTTTGGGCAATAAAGACAAATAAAGGTTGACTTGTGGCGCAAATTATGCTATTATAATTTGCGTCACATTGCTATGGAGAGGTGTCCGAGGGGTTTAAGGAGCTGGTCTTGAAAACCAGTGACTCGCAAGAGCCGTGGGTTCGAATCCCACCCTCTCCGCCATCGAACACCATCATCAATCAAATAGATTTATATTTGTTACCATGGAGAAGTACTCAAGTTGGTGACGAGGCGCCCCTGCTAAGGGCGTAGGCCGGGTAACTGGCGCGAGGGTTCGAGTCCCTCCTTCTCCGCCAAAAGCATGGCTCTGTAGGAATACCCTACAGAGCCTGTTTTTATGCGAAAATCCGCATGTCTCTGCGGAAAAATCAAGTTTTTTTATCTATTTTCTTAGTGCCATAGAATGACACAGAATAATACAATTTTACGCATCGTAATACACAGAAAATACACAGTAAAAAAGCCCTGCTCCCACCTCGAATGAGGGAAGGAACCGGGCTCTTTTCATTACCGTATGAAGAAAGTGACGCAGGCTACCAGGATGGCGCTGGCGATACCCCATAGGGCTTTGGTCAGCGCCGACATGGACTTGGTCAGATGGGTCACGTCAGACTCCGTCTTGGTGATCCTCTGCCCGTATTCGTCATGTTTCCTCTCCGCCTCACTTTTCCACTCTTCCAAGGCGTCCAGCCGGTGGGTGTTGCTACGGGCCCGGGCGTCTATCTCTTTCAGCTTCTCCCGCGCCCAGATAGAAGCCGATCACTGCATTGATCCCAACGCCAAATCCAATTCCGGCAGCATGGATAAAATTTTGAACCGGGTAAACCAACGATAATGCCGTCATCGCTTCCTCGCTGATCTGCGCGACGAAAAAACTGTCCACAATGTTGTAGAGGGAATTGACCAGCATGGATAACACCATAGGCAGGGACATGGATAAAATCAGCGGTAATACCGGCTTTTCTTTCATGAAAGTATCGTTCATCATTTTTCTTCCCTGGAACACGTTATGAGATATTTTTGCGGCGATGCCATGCCATTATCACAAGAGCAACGAGCAAAGTGGCAGTTTCAGCAACCGGAAATGCAAGCCAGATCCCGTTCAGATGGAACAATTTGTCCAGACACCATAGGGATGGAACAAGGAAAAACATCTGTCTGCATAATTGGATTGCCATGCTGGAGCCAACTTTTTCTGTGGCCTGAAAATAGGTGGAAATCATGGTAGAGAGGCCGCAGAACAGATAGCTTGCCGCCATAATCCGCATAGCGGAGATTCCAAAGGAGCGCATGGCTTCCGACGCCGTGAACAATCCCAAAATCTGCGCCGGAAAGAGGATGACAGCCAACGTTCCCAGTATCATCATGCCAGTGACCAAAGCGGTTCCGTACCGGAAAGCGGAATGCAGCCTTTCGCGGTTCCCCGCACCGTAGTTAAACCGCATAACTGGTAAACAACCCTGGATCAAGCCGTTTACCGTCATAACGATCAGCTGCTGCACCTTAAAATATGCACCGAAGAAAGCGATCGCCGTATCGGAATACGCCACCAGAAACAGATTGACGAAGGTCACCATAAACGAACTGAGGGCGTTCATAATAAAAGATGGCAGGCCAAAGGCAAAAATACGGCGGATCATCTGCTTTTGCAAATGAAAGCCTTTGATTTTTACCTGCACCTTCTGCTTTTTGCCCAGCAGTAAAGCAAATGCCAAAATCATGGACAGCAGATAGCCCGCAACGGTAGCTACCGCAGCGCCGCGGATTCCCATAGCCGGGAAAATGCCAATACCAAAAATCAGGATTGGGTCGAACACAAAATTAACGGCCACGCCCGCGATCTGGAACCACATGGGAGCAACCATGTTCCCGGTGGCTTGTATCATCTTCTGGATGGCGATATGCACCATATTGGGAATTTGCATGAACGAACATACGCCCATATAGGCGATGCTCAGCTGATAAATTTCTTCATTATTGGTAAACGTCCGAAAATAGGGTTTCATAATCAGCAAGGACAGAAGGTTGAGCAAAGCACCTATTCCAAAGGCCAGTAACAATCCGTGTGTGACGGTGGTATTTGCTTCATCCTGCTTTTTCTGTCCAAGATACCCCGCAATCAACACATTCACGCCGACACCAATCCAGATAGACGCCGCATTCATCAGTGTTGTAATCGGGAATGACAGAGAAACAGCCGTCAGCGCATTCTCACTCAGCCGCGCTACAAAAGCACTATCTATCAGGTTATAGGAATATTGCAGAAACATGGAGATCAGCGGCGGTATCGACATTTGCCAAATGAGCTTTCCAACGGGCGCAACTGCCATTTTATTACTGGTCTGCATACTTTCCCTCCTCTCCACAAAGTGTCCGGCGCAAAAAATTGCGCCGGACAGCAGGTTATTAAATCCGAACAATATAGTTTTGTTTGCGTGCTGCGGGCTGACCGGCTTCCTTAGCTGGATAACCCAATGCAATCGCTCCGACGCCTCGCAAGGTTTCCGGCAGTTTCCACTCCCGCAGGAGAGCCTTCCCTTTTTCGCTGTCGAAAATCTCACGTTCCCGATGCACCCATACGGTTCCAAGGCCAAGGGCATGGGCGGCCAGCATCATATTTTCAAGGACGCAGCTTCCATCCTCCACAAAGGTGCTTGCACTGCCATCTGCCAAAACCAAAACCACGGCAGGCGCACCATAGTAGGGGTCTGTGCTGCTCCCCATCACTTCTGCGTTTAGCTTTGCGATTTCCTGTCTATATTTGGGGTCTGTAATTGCAATAATGGTGGGGGATTGACGTCCGCCGCCGGTAGGCGCGTAAGTCCCCGCTTCCAGTACAGCGTCCAGAGCCTCAGCGGGTACAGGTTCTGCTTGATAGGTCCTTACGCTGCGGCGCGTTTTGATAAGAGACAAAAAATCATTTTCCATACAAGTACCATCCTCCGTTCTGCCAGATTTTCCAGGATGCAGACAACAAAAAAGCCACACGGCTATCACAAGATAGCTGTGTGGCAAAAAGATGACCGAATCCGGAAAAGTCCACTCAAATTTTACGCCCATTATTATAGCGTTCTTTCAGGAGACTGTCAAGCGTCAATCTTCTTGAGTTTTCGCTGCCTTATCCACGAAACTCTAAATCTGTTGTGTTGAATATACACAACTTTCATATCTATTTTTTATTGCAGTTTACGGAAACTCAAGTCAATCATCGCGTAAGGAAAGATAGAAAATATAGAATTACGTTATGTTGCTCTTTGATTTTGACTTTTATTGAATTCATCACTTGACATTGTGGCAAAGAACTGCTCACCCCCGACGAGGTACGAATGCTGGATAACCGGAAAGCCATTCTTTTTGTAAGGGGGGAACGTCCCATGCTGGATGATAAATACGACCTGATGCGCCACCCCAATATCCGGCTCACCGAAGATGGCGGCGCTGCGCCCTGCGACTACACACAGGCAAAGGACGCCGCAGACGATCTCGATTATTCTCCGGAGCAGTACGAGGATTTCGAACTGCTGGAGCCGAAGGATTTTCTCAAACCATAAAAATATACATGAAACTGGAGGAATGCTTCTGAAGAAATCTTTGCGTAAATTTGTTTCCCTGAAAAAGCATAAAAAAGACAGCAAACCCACAAACGCCCTGCCTCTCGGCAGGAAAGGACGGTATGGGTTTTCTATCTATGTGGCAGCAGTGCTGTGCGCCTGCTGTTTTTCTGTTCCGGCCTTTGCCGCCAGCGGCGATCCGCTGGGGGTGGTGAACAATCTTTCCGACTTTATCTTTTCCCTCATCCGTGCAGTCGGTATGATTTTGCTGGGTTGGGGCGTTGTACAGGTTGGTCTCTCGTTCCAGAGCCATGACCCCTCCCAACGTTCTCAGGGTTTTCTTACCCTGGCCGGTGGGCTCGTGATTACCTTTGCCAAAGAAATCCTCGATCTCATCACCGCCTAAGTTCCTGCTTTCCAGCAAAGGGAGCGCCTACATCGGGCGCTCCCTTACTTTTTCAGATAGGAGGTGACCAGCCGGAAACTGGATCATAGATAACTTAAATTCGGCGTTGGGTACATGGAACGACAAGCTGGCTGAAATATGGGCTTTGCTCACCCAAGATCCCGCCACCTTTAAGGGCGGCGGGATCTGGCAGGTAATGCTGGATATCAACGGGGCGCTGAAAGCCATCGGATATGGATTGCTGGTGCTCTTCTTCGCAATAGGCGTCGTCAAGACCTGTTCGAGCTTTACCGACCTGAAGCGCCCGGAAGCAGCATTTAAAATGTTCATTCGTTTTGTATTAGCCAAGGCAGCGGTGGGATACGGCCTCGACCTCATGCTGGCCATTTTCCAAATCATTCAAGGGATGGTTTCCACCATCATCACGAGGTCCGGCTTGTCGGGGAGCAGCGGTACGACACTGCCCCAAGAGATCATCGACAAGATCAACAACGTAGGCTTTTGGGATAGCATCCCCCTGTGGGCGGTGACCCTGCTGGGCGGCCTGTTTATCACGGTTTTGTCGTTCATCATGATCCTGACGGTGTATAGCCGGATGTTCAAATTATATATGTACACGGCTATCGCGCCCATTCCCATGTCCACCTTTGCTGGGGAAACCACCAGCAACGTGGGCAAAAACTTCCTGCGCTCCTATGCCGGGGTATGTCTGGAAGGAGCAATTATTGCACTGGCCTGCATTATCTTCTCGGTTATGGCAGCCTCCCCGCCTGCGGTGGATCCCAACGTCTCGGCGGTGACCGCTGTGTGGAGCTATGTAGGCGAGCTAATCTTTAACTTGCTTGTCTTGGTTGGTGCTGTGCGGATGAGCGACCGGATCGTCAAGGAATTATTGGGGCTGTAAGGCCCCTCGTAAAAAGCAAACAGGCCCTGCGGCAGCCCGCAGAACCTGTTTGGTTACTCGTGATCTAAAATCCATTGCAGAAGCCCTTTCCGGTCTGTTTCGCCGGAAGCCACAGAAAGAATGACGTCAATCAATTCCTGCTGTTCATAGCTGAGCTCTATCCCGTTGACAGCCAGAAAAACCAGCATGGCGTGAGCGCCGATTCGCTTGTTGCCATCCACAAAAGGGTGGTTGCAGACAAGCCCGAATCCCAGCTGCGCCGCTTTCGCCTGCAGAGATGGATAGACTGGTTCCCCACCGAAGGTTTGAAACGGAGCCGCCAATGCGGATTCCAAAAGCCCTTGGTCCCGGATCCCGTCGCTGCCGCCGAACTCCTTGATCAATGCAGAATGCAGGGCGAGAATCTGTTTTTGCGATAAGGTTTTCATTTCGCCAGTTCCTCGTAAGCATGACGGTTTTTGGCAATCAGCCGTTTAGATACAGCCAGAATGTCCTCATCCTCTGCCAGCTGTTCCTGCTCCGCCTGACTGAACTCCACCAGCACATAACGGGGGACGTTGTTCTTTAAAATAACGGCTGCCCCATTTTCATCTACCAGACGGGCAACACGGGAAAAGTTCTGATTGGCTTCTGTGATGGAAACCAGATTTTTTGTGTTCACAGTCATACACAACACCTCCTATTTCTATTATACTCAAAAATAGGAGAAATACAACCTATTTTTTCAAAAAAGAAAGGAGTCGCTATGGAAGTAAAAGTACCAAAGGAAATCCGGGATTACCAGGAATCTATCTTTTTCGGCCTCTCTACTCGACAGTTTATCTGTTCCCTGTTGGCCGTGGGCGTGGCAGTTGGGTTGTATTTTGGTTTGCGCCCGCTGGTTGGCAACGAGGAAGTGGGCTGGATGTGCATCCTTGGAGCCGTACCCTTTGCAGCTTGCGGATTTTTCAAATACCATGGCATGACTGCAGAACAGGTTGCATGGGCATGGTTTAAGTCGGAATTTTTGTATCCGAAAAAGCTGGTGTTCAAATCCGACAGCCTTTACTACGAAGCCATACAGGACGCTATTGCAGAGGGAGAAAAACCACCCCGAAAAAGGAAAAAGCGCAAGCCCCAGCCACCGGCTGGGAAAGAACAGGGGGAATAAGACATGGAGCTGAACATCCACCCTATCCTCCCGGAGGAAAGGATCTGCATGGGCGGGCACAGCAACCGGGAACTCAATGAAAAAACCGGCTGCATTGGCTATCTGACAGCCAACCTCAATGCCAGCGCCCCGGAATTTGAAAGTTCGTGGCGCGACCGAACCCCAAAGCTGAATACCCCGGAATTTACCGACGATTTTAATGACATGATCGATACCCTGCGTCAAGGAATGCTAAAAAATCCGCAGGAATTGCGGACATATTGTGAGACCCACCTCACTCAGATAGTAAAAGCTATTCGAAGGGCTCTTAAAATTAAGGACAAGGCATATCCACAAATCAACTTAAAAAAATAACATAGATAAATAATCTTTAACCGTCATTGAAGTTCAGATGTTATCTGCATCCTATATCTAAATCTTCACTTTTATTTACGGATATCTATTTTGTAACAGTCAGACAACAGCATGGCTCTGTAGGAATACCCTACAGAGCCTGTTTTTATGCGAAAAAACAGCTTTTAAAACTCCCACTAGCTGTGTCCCGCCTTCCCATTGTCACAAGGGTATAGAATGGATAGGTTTGCGGTAATATTTTTTCATAGTATGGGGATGTCTTGTTTACCAGCTGAAAATCAATTGATAAGTTTGAAGCTATTGTTAGTCTGGACAGATTGATTTTTTTCGCACAACATGATATGCTATTAAAAATGTATTCTATTTATTTTCATAAAATATATAAAAATACAAGGGGTAAATGATGAAAGGAATAGCTCAGAAGGAATCTGCATCAATATTACGCTACTTTGAAAAAATATGCTCTATCCCGCACGGCTCAGGCAATATGAAAGCCCTGCGTGACCACTGTGTTCAGTTCGCAAAAGAAAATGGCTTACAGGTGGTCAGCGACGAAGCAGAAAATGTCGTGATTTACAAGCCGGGCACCAAAGGGTATGAAAATGCTGAACCGATTATTCTTCAGGGACATCTTGATATGGTGTGCCAAAAAGAAGAAACCTCATCGATTGACTTTACGAAAGACGGGATCGAGGCATATATAGACGGTGATTTTATAAAGGCAAAGGGTACAACCCTGGGTGCGGATAACGGCATTGCCGTATCAATGATCATGGCCATTTTGGCGAGCCGTGATTTACCGCATCCTCCAATTGAGGCTGTTTTTACAACCGATGAGGAAATCGGGATGATTGGCGCCCAAAAATTGGACGTTTCTATTTTAAAAAGCAAAAAGATGATCAATCTGGATGCGGAGGAAGCGGACATTTTAACCGTATCCTGCGCGGGAGGAAGCGACTTCCGGCTTCTCTTTCCGATTGATAAAACTGTTGTACACGGCACAAAAATATCGTTGGAGATCCTTGGCTTAAAGGGCGGACATTCCGGCGTTGATATCGATAAGGGCCGCATAAACGCCAATATCCTGGCAGGAAGAATTCTGCATTATGCGAAGAAAACGGCGGCGTTCCATATCGTGAACATCAATGGCGGAACAAAAGGAAACGCCATCCCCTTTTGCTGCAAGGCAGAACTTGTGGCGGAAGATGCGGAAAGCTTGATACATACCATAGAAGACTATTTTTCTATTGTAAAAAAGGAAATCGGAGCGAGAGAAGACAATTGCTCCATTCGCTTAACGGTGCAAGAGACCGGCGATTTTGAGGCTTTGACTCCTGCTATGCAGGACAAACTGTTATACATGCTGCTGACCACGCCCAATGGCGTTGTGGACATGAGCGTCGAAATAGACGACCTGGTCGAAACTTCATTAAACTTGGGAATTTTAATGACAGAGGCGGACAAGATTGTTTTGCAATATGCCCTAAGGAGCAATAAAGAATCCGCCCTGGCTTTCCTGGAGGACAAGCTCTCTGCTTTTGCCTCCTATAACGGTTGCCGTTTCGAAATATCCGGTCAATATGCGCCTTGGGAATTTAAAAAGGATTCACCGCTCCAGGAATTATATGCAGACGCCTTCTGCGAAAAGTTTGGACGCAAACCTCAAATCGCGGCCATTCATGCTGGACTTGAATGTGCGGTGTTTGCCAAAAAAATCAAGAATTTGGATTGTATTGCGGTAGGTCCGGATATGTTTGACGTGCATACGGTACATGAAAAATTGAGCATCTCCTCCACTATGGAAATTTTTGAGCTGCTCTGTACTGTACTGGAAAGATGCAGATAAACTGTTCTGAAACACTGCGGCAGTATTCAATTTATAAAACGTGCAGAGAGGAAATAGGGGACTATGGAAAACAAAGATTTTAAGCCGTATATTCCAGCGGAAAAAATTACGCCTGAGCTTACGGTAACTTCTATCGTTATGGGCGCGCTGCTGGCCGTCATCTTTGGCGCGGCAAACGCTTATTTAGGATTGCGGGTGGGAATGACCGTTTCAGCGTCTATCCCTGCGGCGGTCATTGCTATGGGCGTTATCCGTGTCATTATGCGCAAAAACTCCATTCTAGAAAGCAATATCGTCCAGACTATTGGTTCAGCCGGCGAGTCTTTGGCGGCTGGTGCTATCTTTACCCTGCCAGCTCTGTTTTTGTGGGCGGCAGAGGGCAAAATGGATAAGCCCGGATTATGGGAAATCACGATAATCGCTCTGATTGGCGGACTGCTCGGCGTATTTTTTATGGTCCCGCTTCGCAATGCCCTTATCGTGAAGGAACACGGCGTGCTTCCATATCCGGAGGGAACCGCCTGTGCAGAGGTGCTTCTGGCAGGAGAAGAGGGTGGTGCAAAAGCTTCCACCGTTTTCGCCGGAATGGGCTTTGCGGCACTATTTAAGTTTATTATCGACGGATTAAAACTGGTGGCCGGAGAAATCTCGGTCAGCGTTAAGGGATTTGCGGGCCAGATCGGTACGCAGATCTATCCGGCGGTCATGAGCGTAGGCTATATTTGCGGTCCAAGAATTTCATCGTATATGTTTGCCGGCGGTCTTTTAAGTTGGCTTGTCCTTATCCCGCTTATTGTGCTTTTCGGCGCGAATATAACCCTTTATCCCGGAACGGAGCCGATTAGCGCGATCTTTGCGGAGGGCGGAGCAGGTGCCATCTGGGAAACCTATATCCGATATATTGGCGCAGGCGCGTTGGCTGCGGGCGGCATTATCAGCTTGATAAAATCTTTGCCGCTTATCATAAGAACTTTTAAAGGCGCGGTAAAAGGCATGTCGGGTTCCAAAGAGAATACGGAGCGGCGCACAGAGAAAGACATCTCTATAAAAGTTGTGCTTCTGTCCATTGCCGTCTTGACCCTGCTTGTATGGCTCATCCCCGCTATTCCAGTTAGTTTTATCGGTGCGGTTATTATCGTTGTATTTGGTTTCTTCTTCGCCACCGTATCCTCTCGGATGGTGGGATTGGTAGGCAGCAGCAACAACCCTGTTTCCGGCATGGCGATTGCTACCCTCTTGATTGCCACCCTCGTTTTAAAGCTTACAGGGGCAACCGGTATTACTGGCATGTGCAGCGCCATTGCCATCGGTTCGGTTATTTGTATTGTTGCCGCAATTGCCGGCGATACGTCACAAGACCTGAAAACCGGATTCCTTTTGGGTGCCACCCCTAAGAAACAGCAGATTGGTGAAATTATCGGCGTTATTGTGGCGGCTCTGGCGATCGGCGGAACGCTTTATCTTCTGGATAGTGCGTGGGGCTTTGGTACAAACGAACTGGGAGCTCCTCAAGCAACTCTGATGAAGCTGATTACAGAAGGCGTTATGGATGGAAATCTTCCGTGGGCGTTGGTGTTTATCGGTGCTTTTATTGCTGTGTTGGTTGAAGTTGTGGGCATACCGGTACTGCCCTTTGCCATTGGTGTTTATCTTCCTGTTCAGCTGAACGCCTGCATTATGGTTGGCGGCCTTGTTCGTCTGGCTTTGGATAAGCTGAAACGCAGCAAGGAAGAAAAAGACGCAATTGTAAATGACGGTGTTCTTTTCTGCTCGGGTATGATCGCCGGTGAAGGCCTAATGGGAATTGTGCTGGCACTTTTGGCGGTATTCGGCTTGAATTCTGTGATCGACCTGTCCGGAAAATTGGCGATACCGGCCATCGTTTCTAATCTTGGCGGATTGGCGTTATTTGCTATCATCATTCTGACACTGCTGAAATTCTCCCTGTGGAAGAAGAGAAAATAAGTATGAAAAAGAAGCAAAGCGAAAATTATCTGGACAAGAAACCGTTGCGAAATGAGAAATTTTCGTGGTCGGTCGATGATGGAAAGGTAACGCTGGAAGTTGAAAATAAAGGTGTATGGAATACGCTTTTTCAAAAGATTTTGAAAAAGCCGCGGATCAGCTATATACATCTGGATGAAATGGGAAGTTTTATCTGGCCTCTTTTAGATGGTGAAAAAAGTATTCTAGAGATAGGAAAAGCTGTGGAAAATCAGTTTGGAGATAAAGCCAATCCGCTATATGAAAGATTGGCTAAATATTTTCAGATTTTAGAAAGCTATCACTTTATATACTTTAGTGAATGAAGATAGAAACACCGTGAAGGTTTTGGCGATCAACGGCAGCGCGAGAAAAAACGGAAACACGGATCTTCTGATTGGCCGTATATTTGAAAAGCTACATGCCGCCGGAATCCAAACAGAGGCAATGCAATTTGCGGGAAATACTATCCAGCCCTGCAGGGCGTGTTTTGCCTGCGGTGGCAAAGAAAACTGTGTCCATCAACAAGACGATTTCCAAAGCGTATTTGAAAAAATGAAAGCGGCTGACGGAATCCTTCTGGGCTCTCCCGTCTATTCTGCGAACATATCGGCCAATATGTAGGCCTTCTTGGAGCGGGCGGCGGTTGTGTGTGATATGAATCCCGGGCTTTTGAAACACAAGGTAGGCGCCTGTTTTGTAACCGTGCGCAGGGGCGGTGCGCTGAACGCTGTAGATGCCATGAACCACTTCTTTCTTAACCATGAAATATTTATTTCGGGGAGTACCTATTGGAACATGGTGTATGGACAGATGCCGGGCGATGTGTTAAACGACGAGGAAGGCCTTGCCACTATGGACAGCCTTGCTGAAAATATGCTCTGGCTTTTAGAAAAAATCAAGTGAGAGAAGGGCTAAAAAATAAAAAGAAAATGGGTTCCGATTCTGATTTCAGGTCTGCTTATCATTGGCTGTCTAGCAGGGTGCAGTAATGAAGCTGTCAATTCTTCTGCTGAACCAGAAAGCGCGTCTTCTTCCTCCACAACAGCGCCTGCGGACATCTCGTCTTCGGAAGGCGAAAACTTCGGCGAAGAAACATCCGACCCTGTCTTCGATTTTGAAAGTAGGACGGTAACTCTGAACAGCGGCTATGAAATGCCGATTATGGGGCTTGGCACCTACAGCCTTTCTGACGAGGAATGCTATAACTCTGTCACTGCTTTGCTGGAGGCCGGCGGGCGGCTCATCGATACCGCCCATATCTATGGAAATGAAGCGGCGGTTGGACGAGCGGTACGGGACTCCGATGTCCCCAGAGAGGAAATCAGTATCATGATGATCACCTCACTCAGATAGTAAAAGCTATTCGAAGGGATCTTAAAATTAAAGATAAGGCATATCCACAAATCAACTTAAAAAAATAACATAGATAAATAATCTTTAACCGTCATTGGAGTTCAGATGTTATCTGTTTCCTATATCTAAGATCTTCACTTTTATTTGCGGTTCATCTATTTCGCAACTATTAGACGGACTGAGCCCAGAACACAAATTGCGTTCTGGGCTCAGCTTTTTCTTGTGCTTAGACTCTTCCTTTTTCTCCCAGGCTTTATCTGTAACGGTCATCCATCTTGCATGATAATACTTCTTTGGCTATAATGGGACATACGTGAGCCTCGTACCGGCAGATTCCTGAAAAAAGAAAGGACGATACAAACCCATGCAGCGAAGTTTAACCGAAGGCGGGATTGCCAAATCTCTCATTATCTTTAGTCTCCCCATGATTTTAGGCAATCTGTTGCAGCAGCTTTACAACGTTGCGGATACCCTGATTGTAGGACAGACCATTGGAACCACTGCCCTTTCTGCGGTGGGATCTTCCTACTCCCTGATGACCCTGCTGACCTCAGTGATTCTGGGGCTATGTATGGGCAGCGGCGTGGTCTTTGCCCAGTTTTACGGGGCTAAACGGGAAGACGACATGAAATCCAGCATCTTCAATGCCTGTATCTTCATTCTTTTGGTTTCCGCCGTCATCAATATCCTTGCTTTTTTGCTTCTGGATCAATTCATCATCTGGCTCAATATCCCGGAGCAGGCGGTGGAATATACCCGGGAATACCTCCAGGTAATCTTTGTAGGTATCACTTTTGTTTCCGCCTATAACTTTTTTGCCTGCATCCTGCGCAGCGTGGGCAATACGGTGGTACCCCTGATCTTCCTGGCGGTTTCCGCCATTACCAATATTGTCCTAGACATTGTTTTTATCGTCAGCTTTCACATGGGGGTGGCAGGGGCTGCCTGGGCTACCGTCATCGCCCAGGCTCTCTCCGCCATCTGTGTGGCCGTCTACTTCTTCGCCAAGGAAAAACAGTTATGTCCACAACGGCAGCATCTTCATCTCAGCAGGCGGCTGCTGGGCTTTGTCATCAACAACTCCACCCTGACCGCCATTCAGCAGTCCATTATGAATCTTGGTATCTTGATGGTACAGGGGTTGGTCAACAGCTTTGGCTTTTCCGCCAGCGCCGCCTTTGCCGCCGTGGTCAAAATTGACGCCTTCGCCTATATGCCGGCCCAAGACTTCGGCAACGCTTTCTCCACCTATATCGCCCAAAACTACGGCGCCGGGAAGCCGGACCGTATCCGCAAAGGCATCTGGACTGCCGCCAAACTTTCCACCGTCTTCTGTGCTGCGGCTTCCCTTTTCGTCTGCCTTCTGGCCCGTCCCTTAATGCTTCTCTTTGTCAAACCGGAGGAGGTCGAGGTCATCAGCATCGGCATTCAGTACCTGCACATTGAAGGCGCATGTTATGTGGGTATTGGTATTCTATTCCTGCTCTACGGACTTTATCGGGGGCTGGCAAGATCTTCTATGTCCATCGTGCTGACGGTGATCTCCCTGGGCACCCGGGTGGCGCTGGCCTATACCCTGTCCGCTATCCCCGCTATTGGCATGGTGGGAATCTGGTGGTCAGTTCCCATCGGCTGGGCCCTGGCCGATATTGTTGGTATGCTTTACTATCGACTGAGATTCCGGAAAGATAGCCTGTTGACGGCGATCCCCACCTCTTCCAAAGGCTGAGAAAATTCTCAAGGCAGGTAGAAACTTTGGAGATTTCATTTATGTTTTATCTTAGTCATTCGGTCCCCACATAAAAAGCCCCCTCTGTGGTACAGAGGGGGCTTTTAAATTGCTATTATCTTTTAAGCGAAGGGAGTATTGTTGACGCGGCGGATGTTGATAGAATCAATGACCGCGTTTCCACGGCTTTTGAGCAGGAAAAGGATGATATCCGCAATGTCCACCGGCTTAATCAAATAGGTGGGATCCAGGTCAGGGCGGACATTGGCCACCATCTCGGTGTACACGCCGCCCGGGGAGAGCAGATGCACCCGGATGCCGTCTTCCTGTACCTCTTTGGCCAGCACCTTGGTAAATCCAGTGATGGCATGCTTAGAGGCGCCGTAAAGGCTCTGATTGACATAGCCTTTATGTCCCACCACCGACGCGATATTGATGATGGTGCCGCAATCGGATTTGCGCATGTGGGGGATGGAATATTTGCACAGAAGGAAAGGTGCCTTCATGTTGGTATCCATGATCTGGTCAAATTCCTCGGCAGTACAGTCCACGACGGGCTTTGCCAAAGAAACGCCCGCATTGTTGATGAGCACATCAATCCGTCCAAAAGCTTCCATGGTCTCGTCAACAATCCGGATAATGTAGCTTTCATCCCTCAGATCACCGGAGACGATCAGGGCTTTTCCCCCCGCTTCCTCTACGAGCTTAGCGGTTTCCTCCAGCTTGGATACGGTGCGTCCGCACAGCACGATCTTCATTCCCTCCTGAGCCAAAGCCAGGGCGGTGGCTTTTCCGATGCCGGAGCCGCTGCCGGTGATGATGGCCACGCGGTCGCGATAGGATTGGTTTGTCATAAAAATCCTCCTCTATGAAAAAATCGGGGCTTGTCCCGTTACTATTCTGTCTTAGGTGTACCGTCTGCGTTAAAGAGGGGCAGATAGGCAAGATACTGGATGTCATCCCGGTACTTGGCGTCCCCTTCGGCCAGGATAGCCATTTTCCCTACGATTTTTCCGCCGGCCCGCTTGACCAGCTTCTCCACCGCCCGCAGGCTCTCTCCGGTGCTGATAACATCGTCGATGATGAGCACCTTCTTATCCCGCATGGCTTCCATATCGTCGCTGTCCAGATAGAGCATCTGCTTTTTGGCTGTAGTAATGGAGGTCACCTCGGTGGAGATGATATTTTTCATATACAGCTTGGGGGCTTTTCTGGCGATGATGTATTTTTTAGACTTTTCCTGCCGGGCCATCTCGTACAGAAGAGGAATCCCCTTGGATTCTGCCGTAATCATAATATCGTGTTCCGGTGCGATTTTTTCCAGCTCCCGGGCCGCCGCAATGGTGAGCTCCACGTCACCAAAGATGACAAAGGCGCCGATGTAAAGATCATCGGATAATTTGCACAGAGGCAGTTCCCTTTTTAGTCCCGCGACTTCCAGTGTATAGCTTTTTTCCATTCCATTTCCTCCTCCGCAATATAAACGCCCATCCAGAGATGGACAGACCGATTTTTCGCGGTTTTCTCCCCGCCTTATAGCTTCATTATAGCACAGCAAAGGCAAAAGTAGCAATAGTCCGGACAAGGCACAGGGTTCCCGTATCCTCCTTGAATTTTTTAAAAATATATGATTGAAATTTGAATAAATATTGAAAAAATCATGATTTTCCAATATAATGATTAAAAAAGGGGAAAGATGGGAGGAATTGACGGAGGAGAAGAGGCAAAACAACCAGCAGCAGATCACCTGGAGTAAGTGAATAGGAGGTTACTGTATCAAATGGAAAAGTTGTTTAAACTCAAGGAAAACGGAACCACGTTTTCCAAGGAGGTCATTGCGGGTCTGACAACATTCTTCGCTATGGCCTACATCATCATTGTCAACCCCAGCATCCTCAGTGAAGCCGGCATGGAATGGGGCGCTGTTTTCCTCGCCACCATTATCGCGTCCATCGTAGGCACCCTGGTTATGGGTCTTTTCGCCAACGTGCCCTATGCCCAGGCTCCCGGTATGGGACTGAACGCATTTTTCGTCTACACCGTCTGTTTCCAGCTGGGCTTTACCTGGCAGCAGGCTCTGTCCATGGTCTTTATCTGCGGTTTGATCAACATTCTGATCACCGTCACCAAGATCAGAAAATACATCATTAAGGCCATCCCTGTCAGCCTCCAGAATGCTATTGGCGGTGGTATCGGCCTGTTTGTTGCATACATCGGCATGCTGAATGTGGGCCTGATCAGCTTTGACTCCGGCGTTCCCGCTCTGGCCACCTTCAACCAGCCCGCCCTGTGGCTGTTTGTCATCGGCATTGTCCTGACCATCGTCCTGCAGGTCATGAAGGTCAAAGGCGCCATCCTCATCAGCATCATCGTCACCACCCTCATCGGTATTCCCATGGGTGTTACCACTACGGCAGAGACCGTCAGCTTCTCTGAAGCTTGCGCCGCCCTGCCCTCCACCTTTGGCGTCATCTTCACCGGTGAAGGCCTGGGTTCTCTGTTTGTTGACGCGGCCAAGATCCCTCTGGTGCTCATCACCATCTTTGCTTTCAGCCTGTCTGACACCTTTGACACCATCGGCACCTTCATCGGTACCGGCCGTCGTTCCGGCATCTTCAGCGAGGAAGATGAAAAGGCTATGGAGACCAGCGCCGGCTTCCATTCCAAGATGGACAAGGCCCTCTTCGCTGATGCTACCGCCACCTCTGTTGGCGCTATCTTCGGTACCTCCAACACCACCACCTTCGTGGAAAGCGCAGCAGGTATCGGCGCTGGTGGTCGTACCGGTTTGACCAGCGTTGTCGTAGCTATCTGCTTTGCTCTGAGTGCATTCCTCTCCACCTTTATCAGCGCCATCCCCTATGCCGCTACCGCTCCCGCTCTGGTCGCTGTCGGCGTCATGATGGCATCCTCCTTCAAGGAAATCAACTGGACCGACTTCGCGGACGCCGTTCCCGCCTTCTTCGCAGGCGTATTCATGGCCTTCTGCTACAGCATTTCCTACGGCATCGCGGCAGGCTTCATCTTCTACTGCATCGTCAAGATCTGCAAGAAAGAAGCCAAGACCGTCCATCCCATCCTGTGGGTTGCCACCGCGCTGTTTATCCTCAACTTCGTTCTGCTGGCCCTTCTTTAAAATCGAGTCATTCTCTCATCCCCGGCCCCGGGCGGACGCTTCCTGGCGTTTGCCCGGGGTTTTCGTATGCACCAATAGATATGCCTATCACCGATACAAAGGAAGAATTCTCCCTTTTTCCCTTTTAATTTGCCAGTTTCTTTGCTATAATAAATTATTAGTCATATCACCCCAAAATGACCCAATCAAAAATGCATTCAGGAGGAATCAATCATGAGTAGAAACACCTTCTACATTACCACCCCCATCTATTATCCGTCGGACAAGCTGCACATCGGGCACAGCTATTGTACCGTTGCCACCGACACCATGGCCAGATACAAACGAATGCAGGGGTATGATGTGATGTTCTTGACCGGTACCGATGAACACGGTCAAAAAATTGAGCTCAAGGCAAAGGAAGCCGGCGTCACCCCCAAACAATATGTGGACAATGTGGTGGCCGGCATTAAAGACCTTTGGAAACTGATGAACATCTCCAACGACCGGTTTATCCGCACCACCGACGATTACCATGAGGAATCTGTCAAGAAGATTTTTAAACAGCTCTATGATCAGGGCGATATCTATAAAGGAACCTATAAGGGCAAATACTGCACCCCCTGCGAGTCTTTCTGGACCGAAAGCCAGCTGGTGGACGGCAAATGTCCCGACTGCGGCCGTGAGGTTGTGGACGCTGAGGAAGAAGCTTATTTCTTCCGGCTCTCCGCCTACGCGGACAAGCTAGTCAAGTATTATGAAGAACATCCAGACTTTGTGGAGCCGCAATCCCGTCTCAACGAGATGATCAACAACTTCATCAAGCCCGGTCTCGAGGACCTGTGTGTCTCCCGGACCTCCTTTACCTGGGGCGTTCCGGTGGAGTTTGATCCCAAGCACGTGGTCTATGTCTGGATTGACGCCCTTTCCAACTATATTACGGCCTTAGGTTACGGCAATGAGAAATACCACGATTACGACAAATACTGGCCGGCGGACGTCCACTTTGTGGGCAAAGAAATCATCCGCTTCCACACCATTATCTGGCCTGCCATGCTCATGGCCCTCAACCTCCCCCTGCCCAAAAAGGTGTTCGGCCACGGCTGGCTCCTGCTGGAGGGGGGCAAGATGAGCAAGTCCAAGGGCAATGTCGTGGACCCTGTGGTGCTCTGTGAGCGCTATGGAGTAGACGCCCTGCGCTACTTCCTGCTGCGGGAATTCCCCTTTGGCTCCGACGGTGTCTTCTCCAACGAGGCCCTGATTACCCGCATCAATGCGGACCTTGCCAACGACCTGGGGAACCTGGTCTCCCGCACCGTCTCCATGGTGGAAAAATACTTCGGCGGCACCCTGCCTGAGGCACAGCAGGAGGGGCCGGAGGACGCGCCTCTTCTGGAGATGGCCAATGCCCTGCGGGATCGCTATGAAGCCCAGATGGAGCATTACGCCTTCCAAAACGGCCTGATTGAGACCTTTAAGCTCATCTCCCGGGCCAACAAATACATCGACGAAACCGCCCCCTGGATCCTGGCCAAGGACGAGGCCAACAAACCCCGCCTGGCCCGGGTTATGTATAACCTTCTGGAGAGCATCCGGATGGCGGCGGTGCTGCTCCAGCCCTTTATGCCCGATTCCTGCGAGAAAATCTTCGCCCAGATCGGCGCGCCTGAGAATCTCCGCACCTGGGATTCCGCCGCTAAGTTCGGCGCCCTGGACGCCCAGGTTACCGTTCATAAAGGGGAAACCCTCTTCCCCCGCATCGACCTGAAGAAGGAGCTGGCTCTCCTGGAAGAGGCGGAGGCGAAGGCCAGAGCCGCCACCCAGGAAAGCGCAAAGAAAGAAGCTCCCAAACACGAGGAAAAACCGGAGGGCATTGCCCAGATCGGCATTGACGACTTCTCCAAAGTTCAGCTGTTGGTGGCACAGATTAAGAAATGCGAGCCGGTTCCCAAGTCGGACAAGCTTCTCCGCCTGATGCTGGATGACGGCAGTGGTGAACTGCGCCAGGTGGTCTCCGGCATCGCCAAGTGGTACGCTCCGGCGGATCTTATCGGGAAAAAGGTCATCATTGTGGGCAATCTCAAGCCGGTGAAGCTGCGGGGCGTCCTCTCCAACGGCATGATTTTGGCCGCTGACTGCACCGCTGACGATGTGAAAGTCCTCTTTGTCGATGACGCTATCCCCTGCGGCGCGAAAATCCATTAGTATTGACGAGGTATCCTGTGGAAAATATCTTTGATTCCCACGCTCATTATGACGATCGGAAGTTTGACTCCGACCGGGCCGAAGTCATAGCAGCCCTCCCCTCCCAAGGGGTCAGGGCGGTCATGAATCCCGGCTGTGACCTTTCTTCCTCTCTAAAGGCGATCTCCTTTGCTGAAACCTACCCCTATTTCTATGCCGCGGTGGGCTTTCATCCCGAGTTCGCCGGTAAAATGACCCAGAAGGATCTGGAGTCTGTCGCCTCCCTGGCCGGTCATCCCAAGGTCATGGCCATCGGAGAAATCGGCTTAGACTATCACTATGACGACGCCTGCCCCAGGGAGATCCAGCGGGAGGTCTTTGCCCAGCAGCTTGCTCTGGCAAAGGAGCTTTCCCTCCCTGTCATTGTCCACGACCGGGAGGCCCACGGGGATACCCTGGATCTGCTGCGGAAATACCGGCCGGAGGGCATTGTCCACTGCTACAGCGGCAGCCCAGAGATGGTGGAAGAAATTGTAAAGCTGGGGATGTACATCGGTTTCACCGGTGTGGTCACCTTTAAAAACGCTTCCAAGACCCTGCGGGCCGCGGCGGCCGTTCCTCTGGAGCGGCTGCTCATCGAAACCGACGCCCCCTATATGGCGCCGGAGCCCTGCCGGGGCCGGCGGTGCGACTCTTCCCTGCTCGAATATACCATTGGCGCACTGGCAAGGGTCAAGGAGATGGATCCCCAGCAGCTGGCGGACCTTACCTTTGCAAACGCCTGCCGGGTCTACCACATTCCGGACGGTCAAAACTGAGATAAAAGCTCCTTATAGGGCAGAGGCAATTTGCCCTATGGGGAGCTTTGTGGTATAATAAGGCCGCAAAATGTGAAAATTCCCCATGACGATAGAAAAGAGGAGGCATCCGCCCTATGAAATTCAAGCTGGCGCTGCTCGTCGGCAAAATCATCTATTTTTTCGGAAAATTCATCGGCAAAAGCTCCAACCTGCCTGGAGATATCGCCCTGAAAATCTGTCCTGACCTGCTGGGCAGGTTCCAAATCCAGGGCAAAATCATCGCCGTTACCGGCTCCAACGGAAAAACCACCACCGCCAACATGGTGGCCCACGTGTTGTCCCGCTGCGGTCATACGGTGACCAACAACGCCAAAGGCTCCAACATGACCGGCGGTGTGGCCACCACCCTGCTCAATGCCGCCAACTTTTCCGGCGTTGTCCCCCAGGAATATGTGGTGCTGGAGGTGGATGAGCGCTTCTCCCGCATCATCTTTAAGTCTTTCTCCCCCCACTATATGTTGGTGACCAACCTCTTCCGGGACCAGCTGACCCGCAATGGCAACGTGGATGTCATCATCGACAAGCTCCACGAGGCCATCAAACCGGAGGTCAAGCTGATTCTCAACGCCAACGATCCCATTAGCAGCCGTCTGGCTCCCGACAACCCGCGGGTCTACTATATGCTGGAGGAAAATGAGGCGTCCTCCAAAGAATGCCTTAACATCACCCACGACGCCAAGGTGTGTCCGGTCTGCTATCACCGGCTCAGCTATGATTATTATCACTACAACCATATTGGCGGTTATCACTGCGACGCCTGTGGTTTTGCCACTCCTAAGGCCAAATATACCGCCCACATCGACGACCTGAAGGCGGGCAGCTTCTCCATCGACGGCTTCCCTGTCAAGACCCAGTACAACAGCCTGTTTAACATCCTCAACATCACCGCCTGTGTGGCTGCTTGCTGCGAAGCTGGCATTGGAGAAGAAGAGGCAGCCAAGGCTGTCTCCACCTTCCAGGTGAGCCGTGAGCGGTACGACGAATTTAAGGTGGGGGATCGCAAGGCCGTCATGATCCTCTCCAAAAACCAGAATCCTGTCTCCTTCGACCAGTCTATCTCCCGGGTGCTGGAGATGGAGGGGGAGAAAACGGTGGTCATCTATGTCAACAACATCAACCACACCGGCCACAGGGATACCACCTGGCTTTATGACATCGCCTTTGAGCGGCTGAAAGATCAAGTAGATAATATCGTCTGCACCGGCCCCCGGGCCTATGACCTGGCGGTACGGCTGAATATGGCGGATTTTGACATGTCGAAGGTGAAGGTCCAGCCCTTCCGCTCCCGGCTGAAATCGGTAATCCAGGAGACAAAAGGCACCATCTATGTTCTCACCGAGCTTTACGACGCAAAAGGGATTTTGGAGGTGATCAGCCGATGAGCACGGAAAAAAACATCAACGTCCTCTGGCTTTATGACGACCTTCTGGACCTTTATGGGGACAGCGGCAATCTGATGCTGCTGAAAAAGCGGCTGGGACAGCTGGGTTACACCATGCTGGTCACCCGGTCCAGCCTGGATGAATCCCCCAAAATCAGCGAATACGATATGATCTATATGGGCCCTGGCAAGGCAAAGAATCTGCGCCGCGCCTGCGAGCATCTGCTGACCCTCAAGGACGAATTTGTCAAAGCCATAGAAGAGGAAAAGGTCTTCCTCATCACCGGCAATGCCCGGCTCATGCTGGGCAAGGGGTACACCGATGAAGACGGCACCTTTGTGAAAGGACTGGAGATCTTCCCCTATGTGGGGGAGGAAACCGGCCAAGTGTTCATCAGCGATGTGGTGGCCAACCCCCAGTTTGAAACCAACGAGTCCTTAATGTACGGCTTTATCAATCGCACCAGCCTCATCAAGGACAATGTGGGGCCCTATCTTCTCAAGCTGGTCAAAGGGGCCGGCGATGAGAAAAAAGGGGATGTTTTCGAAGGGAATCTTTACAAGAATCTGTTTTCCACCTGGTTGTTAGGGCCGGTGCTGGTCAAAAACCCCCAGATGGCCCGGGAATTCATCGGGCGCCTGATTGGACGGGAACAGGTGGCCTATGACGACACCCTGGAGACCATGGCGCTGAAGATGACCCTCAAGGAATTTTCTTTATAAAAACGGAGCAAAAAAATTGGGCCTGTCCTATGGACAGGCCCTTCTTGTTTTTATAGGCTCAGGTTGGTAAAAGCGCTTTCCCCCGGATAGATCCCGCTTTGGCTGATCATCCCCGAGATGCGCAACAGCCGGTTATACTTGGCCACCCGGTCGCTGCGGGAGGGGGCGCCGGTTTTGATCTGCCCGGCATTTACGGCCACCGCCAGGTCGGCGATGGTGGTATCCTCCGTCTCCCCAGAGCGGTGGGAAATGATGCTGGTGTATCCCGCCCGATGGGCCATGGAGATGGCATCCATGGTTTCGGTAAGGGTGCCAATCTGGTTGACCTTGACAAGCAGGGCGTTTCCCGCTCCCAGCTGGATCCCCTTGCGCAGCCGCTTGACATTGGTGACAAACAGGTCGTCTCCCACCAGCTGGACACGGTTGCCCAGGGCCTGGGTGATTTGGACAAAGCCATCCCAATCGTCTTCAGCTAAGGGGTCTTCGATGGAGATGATGGGATAGCGTCCGCAAAGATCCTCCCAGTAGGCGCACAGCTCTCCGGTGGACATCCGGGTCTGCTTTTTGGGCAGGACATATTCCCCATCGGAAAACCACTCGCTGGATGCGGCATCAATGGCGATTTTCACATCATCCCCCGGCGCATAGCCCGCCTGCTGCACCGCTTCCAGAATCACCTTGATGGCGTCCTCGTCGTCGGGCAGGTCGGGGGCATAGCCTCCCTCATCTCCCACCGAGGTAGAAAGGCCCCGGGATGCCAGGATCTTCCCCAGGGCGTGAAAGATTTCGCATCCCCAGCGCAGCCCCTCGGGGAACGAATCGGCGCCGGTGGGCATAATCATAAATTCCTGGATATCGATGTTGTTTTTGGCGTGGGCGCCGCCGTTGAGGATATTCATCATAGGCACCGGCAGGGTGTGCGCGTGGCATCCTCCCAGATAACGGAACAGGGGCAAACCCGCCGCTCGGGCCGCCGCTTTGGCATTGGCCAAAGATACGGCCAGCATGGCATTGGCGCCGATTTTTGATTTGTTTTCATTGGGATCCGTCTTTTTCAGGATACTGTCGATCTGCATCTGGTTCATGGCGTTTTTCCCCAGAACCGCGTCGGCAATTTCCCCGTTGACATGTTCCACCGCCTTTCTGACGCCTTTGCCTCCAAAGCGGAAACTGTCGCCGTCTCTGAGCTCATAGGCCTCGAACATGCCGGTGGATGCTCCTGAGGGGACAGCGGCCCGTCCAACTGCACCGCATTCCAGGGTCACTTCCGCTTCCACCGTAGGATTGCCCCGGGAATCGATAATCTCCCGCCCATAAACTTTTGCAATTTTTGTCGAATATTTCATAGGTCTCCTCCAGGTTTTACAAATATTTCTATAGTGGTAGTGTTACTATTTTTTTGTTAATATATACCGCTTGGGACATAAATAATTTTCTTCCAAAACGGCACAATAGAAGTGCAGGCATTTTGCAAAATTCCAAAATACTGCGAAAGGCCCCGCCCCTTTCCGGGACGAACCGGCGAACCTACAAATATTACGATGAGGAAACATCGGGAGGTATTTCATATGAAGTCTGTAAAAATCACTGCCCTCGGACTGGCCCTGGCCCTTTTGATGAGCTTGACTATGGCCGGCTGTACCGACAAAGACAAGGATAGCAGTTCTTCTTCCTCTAGCCCTACAACGACCACCACGACAACCCATTCAGAAAGCGAATCCATCTCCCACTCGGGGGATACGACCTCTACCCCTACCACCAGCAACCCCGAATCGCAGGAGCCCTCGGCTCCTGCCATGGGGACGGATTTTAACAGTTTGTCCTCCCTTTCGGCCAAGGCCCAGGGATGGGGCCAGGGGGTGGAGGTCAACGATAAGAACCAGCCCACCGGCTGCACCATGTTCCAGGAGAAATACGGAAAATACAACGCCTACTAT
The DNA here is from genome assembly GCF_038739695.1 of Zongyangia acetica. Classification (NCBI taxonomy): domain Bacteria; kingdom Bacillati; phylum Bacillota; class Clostridia; order Eubacteriales; family Oscillospiraceae; genus Zongyangia; species Zongyangia acetica. The sequence continues at coordinate 256,259 of NZ_JBBEWN010000002.1, forward strand.
ATTGCGCCGGACGCAGGAAACAAAATCTACTTAACCTTTGACGAAGGATACGAAAACGGCTATACCTCCCAAATTCTCGATGTCCTCAAGGAAAAAAACTGTAGCGCCGTCTTTTTTGTCACCTATGACTATGTCTGCAAAAATCCGGATCTGATCCAAAGGATGATCGATGAGGGGCATATTGTGGGCAATCACAGCTATTCCCATCCCCACTTCCCCCAAATCCCCTTAGAGGAGGCCCAGGAAGATGTGGTATCCCTCCATGAGTATATGGAGGAAAACTTTGACTATACCATGACCCTGTTCCGCTTCCCCTACGGCGAGTTTAGCGAACAGATGCTGGGGCTGATGGATAGCCTGGGCTATAAAACCCTGTTCTGGTCCTGGGCCTATAAGGATTGGGAAACGGATAACCAGCCTGACCCTGTTGCCGCCCTGGAAAAGATCACCAAGGCGGAGCACCCGGGGGCTATCTATCTGCTTCATGCTGTATCCCAAACCAATACTGCTGTCCTCGGCGACGCCATTGACCACATGCGGGAAAATGGCTATGAGGTGGCGAAATTTGATCTGTAGTAGAGATAATATTTGTTTTGTTGCGCGGGGAGGGAAAACTACCTCCCCGCTTTTTATATGCTATTTTTCTTCCTGTTCGACAGGTCTGAAGAAAAATTTTTCTCTTCTTTTCTATAACTTTGCTATACAGAAACATGACACAATTGATATAATAGGAACAAGAACCAACCGGGAAACAGATAGAGAATTATGGAGGTAGGTATGGATTTTTTTAGCATTGTGAACTTAGCGGGAGGACTTGCCTTGTTCCTATACGGTATGTCCGCCCTGGGCAGCGGCCTGGAGCGGCTTTCCGGCGGCAGGTTAGAAAAAACCTTAGAGAAAATGACCAGCAATACCATCAAAGGAGTATTGCTAGGTGCTTTGGTCACCGGAGCCATTCAAAGTTCCTCCGCCACCACCGTAATCGTTGTAGGCCTTGTCAACGCCGGCATCCTCAAGCTCCGGCAGGCCATCGGCGTCATTATGGGAGCTAATATCGGCACCACCGTCACCGCCCAGATCCTGCGGCTGTCCGATCTGAGCAGCGACAACTTCTTCATCCAGTTTCTCAAGCCCACCACCCTGGCCCCTTTGGCAGCCATCGCAGGTATTATCCTGGTCATGGGCAGCAAAAAGGCACGGCAGCGGGAGGCCGGTCAGATCCTGTTGGGATTTGGTATCCTTTTCACCGGCATGTTCACCATGGAGTCCGCTGTCCGGCCTCTGAGCGAAATGCCTCAGTTTGCCGAAATATTTGCCGCACTTTCCAATCCTATCTTAGGGGTACTGGTCGGCGCCGTTGTCACCGCCATCATCCAGAGCTCCTCCGCTTCCATTGGCATTTTGCAGGCGCTGAGCTCCACGGGGATTATTACCTTTTCCTCCGCCTTCCCCATCATTATGGGGCAGAATATCGGCACCTGCATTACCCCAATTCTGGCCAGCATTGGCGCCAACAAAAACGCAAAGCGCTCCGCCTGTGTTCATCTGAGCTTTAACGTCATCGGCACCGCTGTCTTCCTCATTGTCACCTATGCCATCCAATACACGATAGGATTCCCCTTCTGGGATGACGCCATCAGCAGAGGCGGCATCGCCAATTTCCACACCCTTTTTAACGTAGTCACCACCATCCTCTTCCTCCCCTTTGTAGGGCTATTGGAGAAGCTGGCCAATACCATTATCAAATCTGATGAACGGGAGTTAAAGCAGGATGCCATTACCAGCAATCTGGACGAGCGTTTCCTTCTTTCCCCTGGACTTGCCATTCAGCAATCCCGTGAAACCGTCCTTGCCATGGCCGATCTGGCCCAGTCAAATTTTGGAGAATGCAGCAAACTGCTGGGCAATTTTGACCCCAAAGTTGCAGAACGGGTCAAGGACAACGAAAATATCATTGACAAGCTGGAGGACCGTCTGGGCAACTATCTGCTGCGGCTGTCAGAAAAAGAACTGTCGGAGCCAGAAAACCGGGAGATTTCGGAGCTGCTACAGGTCATCAGCGAGTTTGAGCGGATCGGTGACTATTCGGTCAATATGATGGAACAGGCCCAGTACCTTTATGAAAACAACATCAAGCTTTCGGACAAGGCTCACAGCGAGTTGGATATCATCAGCCAGGCAGTGGCGGAGATCATCGGCTTGGCGGTTCGCTGCTTCGGCCAATCGGATCTAGAGAGCGCTACCTCCATCGAGCCGCTGGAGGAGACCATCGACGCCATGATCGATCTGCTCAAGTTCCGCCATATCGACCGGCTCAAACTGGGAAAATGCACGGTAGATGCCGGCGTTGCCTTCCTGGAAACCCTGACCAACATGGAACGGATCTCCGATCACTGTTCTAACGTAGCGGTCTATGTCATGGGCCACGAGGGCAATCATATGCAGGGTTTGGATCGACACGAGTACATCCGGCTGATGCACTCGGGACAAAATCAAGCCTACACCGAAAAGTTCCAGGAATATTCCACCAAGTATCTGGACACTGTGAAAAATCTAATCTAAGCTTTCTGCCGCCGCGCCTTTGGTTGCGGCGGCTCTTTTGCAAAAATTTCCCTTTCCCTCTGGATATCTTTGCCCATATCGTTTAGAATAGATATACCATAGGAAAAGGAGGGCCGTCATGGAGCATCAACACCAGCAAAAAAGATGGAAAAGGGCCGATCTTCTCATCATTGGCATTCTCCTGCTGGCAGCCCTCCTTTCCGCCGTTTTTCTGTGGCTGCAAAGTAGGGACGGGGATGATCGGATCGCCGTCATTGCCGTCAGCGGGGAAACTGTGCGGGAAATCAACCTAACCCAAAATAAGGCCACCGAAACTTTCTCTCTGGAGGGTGCCGGCGGTCATACCGTCACCTTTTCTTTAGAGGGCAGCCGCATCTGCTTTGTAGACGCCCAGTGTCCGGACAAGGTCTGTCAAAACACCGGCTGGGTGGAGGAACCGGGGCAGTCTGCTGTCTGCCTTCCCTTCGAAACCTCCTTGCGGGTTTACCTCGCGTCAGAGTGGACGGATCATTGAATTTAAAGGCAAAATATGTTATTCTAAAATTTATGATATCTCCCCTGTTGACCCGCTTTTTCGCCGGGTCCCCACAGGGATTTGGATGCCGGTAAAAATTTCACCGGTACGGAAATCTTATCTTGGCCGCAATCCGCGGCGGAATGGAGCTTTTGACTATGAGCGAACAAGACAATCTGGCTCTTGCCGAACTTCTCTTCCCCAATGTGACCACCACTCCGGAGGAAATGGAGGCACTCTATCCCGTCAGGGAGCTGCCGGAAGGGGCAAAAGTGACCCGAATGGCCCCCAGCCCCACCGGTTTTATGCATCTGGGCAACCTTTTCGGCGCCATCACCGACGAGCGTTTGGCTCATCAAAGCGGCGGCGTCTTTTATCTGCGCATTGAGGACACCGACCAGAAGCGGGCGGTGGAAGGCGGCGTGGAAACCATTATCCGGGTGTTCCAAGAATTCGGCCTCCCCTTTGACGAAGGAGCCACCATCGATGGGGACAACGGCAAGTATGGCCCCTACCGTCAGCGGCAGCGCGCTCATATCTATCATACCTATGCCAAGGACTTGGTCCGGCGGGGACTTGCTTATCCCTGCTTCTGCACCGAAGATGACCTGGCCGAAATGCGGAAACAGCAGGAGGCCGAAAAGGCCAATTTCGGCTATTACGGCAAATGGGCTGTCCACCGGGATATGCCGCTGGACCAGATTAAGGAAAATCTGGCCGCCGGAAAGGAATATGTCCTGCGCTTCCGGGCTTCCGGGGATGGGATCCAGCGCTTCAAACTGAAGGATCTGGTCAAAGGCGATCTGGACATGCCTGTCAACGACCAGGATGTGGTCCTTTTAAAAAGCGACGGCATCCCTACCTATCACTTTGCCCACGTCATCGACGACCATCTCATGGGCACCACCCATGTGGTCCGGGGAGAGGAGTGGCTGGCTACCCTGCCCATCCATGTGGACCTGTTCCGGGCTCTGGGCTTTAAAATTCCCAAATATGTCCATACCGCCCAGCTGATGAAGATGGACGGCAGTTCTAAACGCAAACTTTCCAAGCGGAAAGATCCGGAGCTGGCGCTGGACTTCTACCGCGCTGAGGGTTATCCGGTAGCTTCGGTAAAGGAATACCTCATGACCCTTCTCAACTCCAACTTTGAGGAGTGGCGGCTGGCCAACCCCACAGCGGAGCTGGACCAGTTTAAATTTACCACCAACAAGATGAGCACCTCCGGCGCCCTCTTTGACCTGGACAAACTGCGGGATGTGAGCAAAAATACCATTGCCATGCTTCCGGCGGAAAAGGTCTATGAGGAGGTGGCTGGATGGTCCAAAGAATTTGATCCCCAGCTTCATGAGCTGCTCACCCGGGACCAGGCTTATGCCACCGCCATCTTCCAGATCGGCCGGGGCGGCAAGAAGCCGAGAAAAGACATCGCCGTCTGGAGCGAGGTCAAATCCTACTTGGACTTTTTCTACGACGAGCTCTTTGTCCCCGGCGGGGATTATCCGGAGCACACATCAAGGGAGGATATCCTTGCCATTTTGGAAGGCTATCTCCCCTTGTATGACGAGGGAGACGACCAGAACGCTTGGTTTGACAAGATTACCAACCTGGGCGTTTCTCTGGGATTTGCCGCCAAGACCAAGGAGTACAAACAGAATCCTGACGCCTACAAAGGCCACGTGGGGGATGTGAGCATGGTGCTGCGGGTGGCCATCACCGGGCGGACCAACTCCCCGGACATGTACGATGTCATGAGGATTTTGGGCAAAGATCGGGTCGTAGAGCGGATCGAAAATGCTATAAATCGTATAAAATCTAAATAAATATACAATCTGTAAATAAGTGAAAGGGATTGACGGCAGATGGAAGAGCATATTTCCAATTTTATTCACGATATTATTGACGAGGACATTAAAAACGGTTTCTCGGAGCGGATTCACACCCGCTTCCCGCCGGAGCCCAACGGTTACCTCCACATCGGCAGCGCCAAGGCCATCTGGATCAACTGGGGCACCGCCCAAAAGTACAACGGCCTGTTTAACCTGCGCTATGACGACACCAATCCGGTGAAAGAGGACGACGAATACGTCCAGGCCATTGAGGAGGACCTGCGGTGGCTGGGCGCCGAGCCCAACGGCGGCATCTACTACGGCTCCGACTATTTTGACAAGTGCTATGAATTCGCGGTAAAACTCATCAAGGAAGGCAAGGCCTACGTCTGCGATTTAAACGCTGAGGAGATGCGGGAATACCGGGGCACCCTGACCGAGCCGGGGAAGGAAAGCCCTTATCGGAACCGTTCGGTCGAGGAAAACCTGGCCCTTTTTGAAAAGATGAAAAACGGGGAGTTCCCAGATGGGTACTGCACCCTGCGGGCCAAAATCGACATGGCTTCCCCCAACATGAACATGCGGGATCCGGCCATCTATCGGATTGTCCGGGCCCACCATCATCGTCAGGGAGACAAGTGGTGCATCTATCCCCTCTACGACTTCGCCCATCCCATCCAGGATGCCCTGGAAGGGATCACCCATTCCCTCTGCTCCATTGAGTTTGAGAACCACCGTCCCCTCTATGACTGGGTGGTGGATAACATCGGCTTTGAAAAGAAGCCCCATCAGTATGAATTTGCCCGGCTCAATGTGACCTACACCGTCATGAGCAAACGGTACCTGAAAAAGCTGGTGGATGAAGGGCTGGTAGACGGCTGGGACGATCCCAGAATGCCCACCCTCTGCGGCCTGCGCCGGAGGGGCTACACCCCCTCCTCCATCCTGGAATTTGTCAAGACCGCCGGCGTCTCCAAAAACTACAGCGTGGTGGACATCGGGGTGCTGGAGCACTGCATCCGGGATGAGCTCAACCAGACGGCCCAGCGGCGGATTGCCGTCACCGAGCCGCTGAAGGTGACCATTGTCAACTATCCCGAGGATCAGGTGGAATACTTTGAGGTGAGCAATAACCCCAACGACGAATCCGCCGGCACCAGAAAGGTCCCCTTCAGCCGCCAGCTCTACATCGAAAAAAGCGACTTCATGGAGGTGCCGGTACCCAAATACTTCCGGCTGAAGCCTGGCGGGGAAGTCCGGCTGATGGGCTCCTATGTCATCAAGTGCGAGGACTTTGTCAAGGACGAAAACGGCAATGTGGTGGAGCTTCTCTGCACCTATGACCCCTATACCAATGGCCGCAACCCCGAGGATGGCCACAAGGTCAAGGGCACCATCCACTGGGTCAGCGCCGACCATTGCGTAGAGGCTAATGTTGCCCTTTACGACAAGCTTTTCACCATTGAAAATGTATCCGACATCCCCGAGGACAAGACCTATGACGACTATCTCAACCCGGATTCCAAGCGGATTCTCACCGGCTGCAAGCTGGAGCAGTCCATGGCGGATGTAAAACCGGGAGAGCGGTTCCAGTTTGTTCGGCTGGGCTACTTCTGCAAGGACACCAAGAATGAAAACACCTACAACCAGATTGTCACCCTCAAGGACAGCTGGGCTAAGGCAAAAAAATAAGCAGACCTTTACAAGGGGGCGGAAAAATCCGCCCCCTTTCGCTTTTTACAGCGTCCCCAAAAAGATACTGGGGAGGTTTGTTCAAAGCCTTCTGGGCAAGATTTTTCAGCTTTTTCTGGCGAAATCTCAGAGGAATCCTTAGAATATTGTAGATTATATAGCTTTATGTTATAATAAATTGCTTATGAGTATGGAATGGCCGTAAAAAAGAGAATACGGCTGTCGAAAGGGCGTTTGCGCCCTGGGGTATAAGAGTTGAGGAGGTATTTTATGGAAGAAAACAAGATGGGAACCCAGCCCATGTTGGGGCTGATTGCCAAGATGTCCCTGCCCGCTATGTTTTCTATGCTGATCCAGTCGCTATACAATGTGGTGGACAGTATTTTTGTTGCCCAAATCGGAGAAAATGCGTTGACCGCTGTCTCCCTGGCCTATCCGGTACAAACGCTGATGATCGCCTTTGGCGTGGGAACCGGTGTGGGACTCAATTCCCTCATCTCCCGCCGGTTGGGAGAAAAACGCATCGATGACGCCACCGATGCGGCCAACCATGGCGCAATTTTGGGCGTTGCTACCTGGATTTTATTCGCGCTGCTGGGAATTTTCTTTACCGAAACCTTCTTCCGGTTCTATACTTCCGATCCCACCATCTTCCAGATGGGGTGTGATTACACCTATGTAGTCACCATTTTCTCCATCGGCGTCTTTGTGGAAATCAATAACGAACGGACCCTGCAGGCTACCGGCAACATGATCTATCCCATGGTCTTTCAGCTTATCGGCGCTGTGGCCAATATCATCCTGGATCCCATCTTCATCTTCGGCTGGCTGGGAATCCCCGCTATGGGAGTCAAAGGCGCTGCCATTGCCACTGTTGCAGGACAGATTCTGGCCATGATCTACAGCACCTACATTTTACAGTGCAAAGATCATGCCGTGAAGGTCAGCTTTAAAAACTTCAAATTTAAATGGGGCATTGTTGGCGAGATCTATAAGGTGGGATTCCCCTCCATTGTCATGCAGGCCATTGCCTCGGTGCTCATCGTTGGTCTCAACGCCATTCTGACCGTTTTCTCTTCCACAGCGGTGGCGGTGCTGGGCGTTTATTACAAGCTCCAGTCCTTTGTCTTTATGCCGGTCTTCGGCCTCAACAACGGCCTCATGCCTATTATGGGCTATAATTTCGGCGCCAAAAACCGCAAACGACTCATCGACGCCACCAAAATCGGCCTGGTGATCGCCGTGGCCATTATGGCCGTGGGCATGTTGGTCTTTATGATCTTTCCCCAGATTCTTCTCATGTTCTTTAATGCCACTCCCCAGATGCTGGAAATCGGCGTCCCCGCCCTGCGGATCATCAGTATCTGCTTTATCTTTGCCGCACTGGGCATTGTGTTTTCTACTTTTTTCCAAGCCATCGGCAACGGCTTTGTCAGTTTGCTCATCTCCCTGCTGCGCCAGCTTATCGTCATTCTTCCCGTGGCCTATTTCCTTTCCCACTGGCTCAACAGTGCCGTAGGTGTCTGGTGGGCCTTCCCCATTGCGGAGCTTATTTCCTTCCTGGCCAGTTTGGGAATGTTCGCCTATATCTATGGGAAAAGAATCAAACAACTTCCCCGAGGTGCAGATTAAATTATGAGAATACGAAGAAAGCCCTGGGCTCGGCCGGAACTTTTCGCCTGCCCCTTTTGCATTAACGAAGAGGAAAAAGCTGCTGTAGCCGGCCACTGGCAGGAACAGTTTGCTCATCCCCAGCCTCTGTGGCTGGAGCTGGGCTGCGGCAAAGGCCAGTTTATGGCCTCCCTAGCCTCCTCCCATCCTGAAATCAATTTCATCGCCATCGATATTAAAAGCGAGGTCCTGGTACTGGCCAAGCGGAAGATTGAGGCCGCCTATGCCAAATGCCAACTGCCCTTAGACAATATCCGCATCCTCTCCCAGGATATCGAGCGGATCTCTACCCTCCTTCTCCCCCAGGACCAGGTAGAGCGGATTTACATCAACTTCTGCAATCCCTGGAGCCAGAAGGCCAAACATCGCAAGCGGAGGCTGACCCATCCCAGACAGCTGGAGCAATACAAAACCTTTTTGGCCCCCGGCGGGGAAATCTGGTTTAAAACTGATGACGATTCCCTTTTTGCCGATTCTGTCCACTACTTTGAGGAGTGCGGGTTTTCCATCCGCTACCAGACCCTGGACCTGCATCACAGCGGCTTTGCGGGCAACATCCCCACCGAACACGAAGCCATGTTCTCTGAACAGGGGATTCCTATTAAGTTTCTCATCGCAGTAGTTTCCTAAGGCTTCGCGGTAGTGCTGACAGAGTTCCTTTTATCTAAAGCCATCGTTGGTACAAACAAAAAGAGACGGCTCAAAAAACCGTCTCTTTTATCTTTTGTCTTCTTTTTTCTTTCGCATATACCGGTTGCAGAGGAGAGAGGAAACTAAGGATATGGCAATCATAGCCAGGAAGGAGAGCAAGAACCTGAGGGAAAATGGATCGGTAATAGAACTGCCCATCATGGTGGCGGGAACCATAATCGGCGTGAGCCCTAAGATGGAGCCTATCACATAGCTGGGATAGCGGATACCGTAAGCGCCCAGGAACATGCTGACAATATCCCCCGGGAGGATACTGACCACCCGCAGCAGATAGGAGACCAGGACGCCGTTTTGCATGGAGATTTCCTCCAGCCGCTTCGCCTTCTTAAAACGGCCCAGCAGGGTACTGACGGCTTCCTGACCGCAGATCTTCCCCAGAAGATAGGGCAGCGTGGTGCAGACGGCGAGGCCCAGGAAATTGATGACAATGGCCCATGGGGTGGGAAATACCACGCCGGCCGCCAGATAGATGGCCACCAACGGAAAGATGACCGATACAGATTTCAGTGCGTAAATACCCATGAAAAAAAGAACAGCCAAAAGATAGTTATCAGGGGAAAAATGGACCAGCTGTTCAAAGGATATATTTTTAAGATTGGCTCCAAAGAGGATCAAAGCGATAAGGATGGCCACAAAGGGCAGGAATCTCACATAGCGGAAAATGCGCATACGCATCTCCTGCTTCTTTTGCGGCCCGGTCAAGGGCGCCACGCTCCATCACCCGCTTTCAACCTTTTTCTTTTTATTGTAACACAGAAAGAATTCCTACGACAACCAAAAAAGTCCCGAAATAGATACCGGCTCTCAGCGTTCGCTCCATTCCCAGGAAATCTATGGCCCAGCGGGGGCCAAATGGGAAGAGAATACCAAGTACACCGCAGACAATCAAGGCTGCGCCCCCAATAGAGAGGGAAAGGGCAGAGAAAAAAGCACAGGCCCACAGCCCAAGGGAGAGGATGATCATCAGCAGATACCAGCCTTTATATTTCCGGGATCGGGCCATATACGCCGCCGCTTCCTTCTTGCAGCTTTCACTGCAACAAAACCCGCCGCCGTTGTCCAACTGGAAGATGGGCGCTTCGCCGATCTCCTTGTGACAGTATAAACACCTAGGCATATGGTTCCTTCTCCTTTGTTTCATTGCAATATGTATTATTATAACATCTCCTGTCAAAAAAAGTCTCACAAATCACCGCCGAATTTCTGAACCTTTTCTTAACCTTTCGTGACAAAATTCCCTTTTTTCCCTTGACAGGGCCCTTTATTTGTTCTATTGTAATTTTTGTGTGTATCCGGCTCTTTGCCATATTTCTCCGTGCTTTCATACGGTTTTAGGAGGTCTATTCTTTGAACAGCAGTATCAAAAAGCTGGCTTTTGCCGGCATATTCACCGCGTTGGCAGTGGTTTGCAGCGCCTTTTATATCCCCATCGGCGTCTCTAAATGTTTCCCCATCCAACATATGGTCAACGTCCTGGCCGGCGTTTTTCTCGGCCCTTGGTATTCCTGCGGTATGGCCTTTGTCACCTCTCTCATCCGGGTGCTCATGGGCACTGGCAGCATTCTGGCCTTTCCAGGCAGCATGATCGGCGCCCTGCTCTGCGGGCTGGTCTACCGGAAGACCAAAATGCTGATTCCCACGGTCATTGGGGAGGTATTCGGTACCGGTATCCTAGGAGCGCTTGCCGCCTATCCTCTCGCCACCTTCTTTCTCTCCCAGGAAGCCGCTGTTTTTGGCTTTGTCATCCCCTTTGGCGTCAGTTCTTTTGGCGGCGCGCTGATCTCCCTGGTCATCCTGCTGGTGTTGCAGCGCACCAGGGCCTTGGATCAGCTTCAGAAAAGTCTTTCTTCCCGATGACTTGCTAATTTTTGAAAAATCGGCCCGAAGCCTGGTTTTGTTTTTCTATATTGTCCACAAACATTGCCGATTTTTCATTTTTTCTGACTTTTTATGCAAAAATGATAACCATCCAGAAATTTTATGTGGAGTTTTGTTGAAATCCCGACGTTTTTCCGGTAGAATGTAAAGTAACCTTGCTGGGGCTTCTGTCCCAGCACTCCTGTCTTTGGTAGGAGGAAGGACGGGAGCACTATCAATAAAGAAGGGGTATTGTTATGTCACAGACACCGAAAAACCGGGGACAGTTTACATCTTCCCTAGGTTTTATCTTGGCTTCCGCCGGCTCAGCCATTGGCCTGGGGAATCTGTGGAAATTTCCCTATATTGCGGCCAATAGCGGCGGTGGGATTTTCCTCGTATTTTATATCTTATTTGTATTACTGCTGGGCGTGCCCATCATGATGGCGGAAATGTCCATCGGCCGCCGCACCCAGCTCAACGCCATCGGCGCTTACCGCAAGCTCAACAAAAAGTGGACTTTCGTGGGCGTTTTGGGAGTGCTTTGCGCCTTTGTCATCCTCTCCTACTACAGCGTAGTGGGCGGATGGGTTACCAAGTATATCGTTGCTTTTGCTTCCGGAGGCAATTTCGGCTCCGACCCCGCCGCTTATTTTAACAACTTTGTGGCCAGCCCGGTGGAACCGGTGGTCTGGCACCTGGTCTTTATGGCCTTCTGCGCTATCGTGGTGGTCATGGGGGTTGTCAAAGGCATCGAGAAGATGAGCAAGATTCTCCTCCCTGCCCTCTTTGTCATTGTGGTGGTGGTTGCCGTCCGTTCCGTCACCCTGCCCGGCGCCGGGGAAGGTCTAAAATTTCTCTTTGTCCCCGATTTTTCCGCGGTTTCTTCAATTGGCGACCTAGGCAATGCCATGGTACAGGCCATGGGCCAGGTTTTCTTCAGCCTCAGCCTGGGGATGGGCATCACCATCACCTATGGCAGCTATCTGAAGAAGGAGTCCAACATCGTCAAGGACACCGGCATTGTGGTGGGGCTGGACTCCCTTGCCGCTATTTTGTCTGGCTGCGCCATCCTGCCTGCCGTCTTTGCCCTGGGCTTTGAGCCCACCGCCGGCCCGGGCTTGATCTTTTCCATCTTGCCGGCTGTTTTTGCTGACATGCCCTTCGGCGCGTTCTTCGGGTTTTTGTTCTTCATCCTGGTCTTTATTGCCGCCGCCACCTCCGCCATCTCTCTGTTGGAGGTCGTCGCCGCCTACTTTATCGACAACTTCCACTGGAGCCGCAAAAAAGCCACTATTATTATGGCTTCCCTCATGGCTCTTCTCGGCGTCTTCGCCTCCCTTTCTATGGGGCCCCTCTCCAATGTCCTCATCGGCGGCATGAACATTTTCGACGCTCTGAGCTTCTTTACCGATAAGCTGCTCATGCCCATCAGCGCCATGCTCATGTGCGTCTTTGTGGGCCATGTGTGGGGCACCGACGCTCTGATGCAGGAGCTGGTCATCGGCTCCCCCAGCGCTATCAAGCTGAAAAAGGTCCTGTCGGTGATCCTCAAATACATCGCTCCCATCCTCATCCTTGTGATCCTGATCACCGGATTGCTTCCGGCATAATGCCGTACGGTGCGCCGTAGGAGAGAAAATTTCTCTCGCCCTACCCAGAGACGCAACCGAGCCGATAGTCCTGGAATGCATTTCCCGGAAGGAGGGAAAACATCATGTTATCGGAGCTGTCTATTATTAAGGACATCAGTCATATTGCCCATACCCTGAATCAAAGCACCTTAAGCCAGCGGGAATACCTCCAAAACGGCGGGGCATATGGTCCGGACATTTTTCAAGAAGACTTTGGCAGTTTTGCAAACTTCTGTGAGCTAGCCGGTGTCAAATGTAAAAGGGACTAAAGTTATCATATAAAAAGGGAAGGCCTTGGTATTCAAGGCCTTCCCTTTTTTCATTAAGTACATCAATGGCTTCTTCCCTTTTAAAATCATTCGGTTGGATATAGTCTAAATAATGCAAAAATCAAATATTTCAAATTATTATAAAACTATACCATGTTATTAACAATATAAGAATTCTTTTTTGTGCTATTGACACAAAGAAAGACAAAATCCTATAATAAATACAATGTTTTGCAAAATAAGAGGTGACTATTTTTTTGAAACAGAATCTCGAAAAAAAGCGGCGTCCCTATCGGTGGGGCGTGATTTACGGACTGCTTCTCACCGCTTATGCCGTTTTTACCCTGCTGGATGCCTTCGTCATCCCCAGGGATATTGTCTATCTGGATGAATTATCCAGTTCCAGCTCTTCCTCATCCTCGGAGGAGGCCTCGACCTCGTCTGAGGAAAGCACCCAGAACGAGCCGGTGGTCACCGGCACCAGCTATCAAAGCGACAACATTTCCATTACCTTGACTACCCAGCGCATTCAGGATACCCAGGTCTACATTGCCGATGTCCAGCTAAAGGACGCCTCCCTTCTGCGGGCCGGGCTGGCCGACGATGCCTTCGGGCGGAATGTGGGGGAGGCCACCTCCGTTATTGCCGAGGAGGTGGGCGCCATATTAGCCATCAACGGGGATTACTACGGTTTCCGGGATGAGGGTTTTGTCATGCGCAATGGCTATCTCTACCGGGATACCCCCCGCAGCGGCTACGGCAATGATGACCTTGTCATCTATGAGGACGGCACCTTTGCCATTGTGGATGAGGCAAATTCCGACGCTCAGACCCTGGCTGACGAAGGAGCGGTGCAGATCTTCTCCTTCGGGCCCGGCCTGGTGGAAGATGGGGAAATCACCGTCAACGAGGCCACCGAGGTAGAGCAGGCCATGCGCAGCAATCCCCGCACCGCCATCGGTATGATTGAGCCGCTCCATTACCTATTGGTGGTATCCGACGGCAGGACCGACGAAAGCGAAGGCCTGACCCTCATGGAGATTGCCCAGGTGATGCAGGATCTGGGCTGTCAAACCGCCTATAACCTGGACGGCGGCGGTTCCTCGACCATGTGGTTTATGGGAGAGGTCGTCAATGTTCCCACCGATGGGCGGAGTATCCGGGAAAGGAGTGTCAGCGACATTGTCTACATCGGCAAATAAACCAATCCAAACCATGGCCAAAAGCACCCTAGTTTACAGCTGTGTTGCCGTTTTTTGCCTGGTTTTTTTCCTGATCTATGACCAGTTCTCTCACGGGGTTCATTCACCCTACATGACGTGGCTCTTTGGATGGCCTCTGCTTTTAGGGGCACTGCCCTGCGCTGTTTTCTGGCGGATTCCCCGGCTGAGGCGGCCTGGATGGCTATCCGTCCGTCTCTATCATTCTGGAGTGGCGGCCCTGACTGTCAGCAGCATGCTGCGAGGTATCTTTGAGATTGCCGGAACCGCCTCAGATTATCAGCAATGGCTGATGATAGCGGGAGGCCTTCTCATGTTGGGCGGCGTTGTTACCTATTTTTTCAAAAAGTAATTGTATAGGAGGGAGGGCATCTATGAAATTGCGTCAGAACCTGTGGGTGCTCCTGTCCAGTGTGCTGCTGCTGTTTTCCGGCTGCGATCATCCGGCCTCCTGGGGCGGTACGGCGCCCCAGGAAAGCCAGGAACCGGATTATGTCTCCTTCTTTGGGGCGGATACTGTCCACGACATATACATAGAGCTGGAGGAAGAAGATTGGCAGGAGATCCTGGAGGATCCAGAGGCAAAGGAATACAAGATTGCCAACGTGACCATCGACGGGACAACCATCGAAACTGTAGGAGTCCGCACCAAAGGGAACTCTTCCATCCGGATGGCCAACCGCAATGACTCCGACCGCTTCCCCCTGCGGATTAAGTTTGACGAGTATGTCAAACAACAGACCTTCCTGGGACTGGATGAATTGGAACTCAATAACAGCACCGACGACGCCTCCTTCCTCCGGGAGTATTTAGGTTATGAGGCCTTCCGCCAGCTGGGAATGGACGTGCCCTATGTCAACTTCTGCAACGTCTACATCAACGGGGAGCTCCTCGGCCTTTATATTGGCGTAGAATCTGTTGACAACAGCTTTCTGGACCGAGCCTTTGGCAATCATCAGGGCAATCTGTATAAAGCGGAGGTAGGCGCTACCTTGGAGCCAGACATGGATCTGGATTTGCTGGAACAGAAAAAAGGCCAGGATGTAGAAAAAAGTGACCTAACAGAGCTAATCGAGATTCTGGAGGAAACAGAGCCCGGCCAAAAGGGGAAACTGGAATCCATTCTAGATATTGACTCCGTCCTTCAATACATGGCTGTCAATGCAGTCATCCATAATTGGGACGATTACGCAGGTCAGTTCGCGCAAAATTACTATCTCTACCTGGATGAGGGCCTCTTTCATATGATCCCCTGGGATCTAAATGAAGGGTTCTTCCAAACCCAGGCCTATTATGAGGAAAGCGACGGCGCAAGGCAGGATATCTCCACCCCCATTACGGGAGATTCGACGCTGGAGGCCCGGCCGCTGGTCCATAAGGTACTGGCTGTCCCCGAATATTACCACCAATACCTGACCTATTGCGACACCCTAGCCCAGTGGCTGGAAGACGTCCTGGCCAATGAGTTGGAACCGCTGAAGGAGTTGATTGAGGAGGATGTCAAGGCAGATCCTACCAAATTTTCCACCTCTGTAGAATTTACCTGGCAGTTTATTGACAGCAACAGCTATGGCCTAGCCGGCTTTATCAAGGAACGGGTGGAATATCTCAAAGAAGCCCTGCCAGGTCTTCTGGAACAAAACCCCGCTTAAAAGTTATAGGAGAGGGAGGCAGCCTGACGGCCGCCTCCCTCTCTTTCTGTGCGTTTCTGTCCGACAAAAGGCCATTTTCCCCTTTATATTGGCAGTAAGAAAAGCCCGCCATATGACGGGCTTTTCTTATGAGCGCGTGCGGCTCTTTTTATTTCTTGCGTTTACGGGTCAGATAAACCGCTGTACCGCCGGCCCCTGCCAGAACTACCAGGGAACCAATCAAAATCATGGCGTCGCTGGTTCCCGGGTTTGGCTTATCGCTGTTGCCAGCAGGTGTGGTCACAGCTCCACCGCCGTTTCCAGCGCCATTGCCGTTGCCGTCTCCGCCAGGAATGCTGGGCTTGTCTGTGCCCGGAGTCTGGGAAGAGGTCTCGGGAGGCTCAGAGGATCCGCCCTGACCCACAATTTCCACTGTGGCGCCGGAACCGGTAGCTCCTGCGATAAGGTCACCGTCGGTGCCCGCTGTCAGCAGGTTCTTGATGTCAATACCAGTATTTCCTGCCGGAGCATCCTCTAACACCTGGAAGGTCAGGGTAAAGATACCGGGGGTTCCGGTAACAGGAGCAGATAAATCCGCCGTATCGTCATAGGCCAGCAGCCGTACATTGCCCTCACTAACTTCCAGAGATTCTGCATACCAGGTATCCGGAGTCTGGTCCTGGGCGCTGACAAAATCCAGCACCGCTGTGTCATAGCCCACATCCATCTGGAAGCCGTACAGGTCTTCCTCGGTCTCGGCAGACACGGTGATGGTCACTGTGTCCCCAGGCTTAGCTTGGGCCGCACCGGCCGTCAGCTTCACCACCGGAGCCGCCGCAAAGACCTGGCAGGCCAGCACAGCGGCCAGAAGGCAGCATATCAGCATGCTGCTGATGATTCTTTTCATTCTGAAGTTTCCTCCTTCTCAGCAATGACGGTGTTCCGTCGTTGCTTTCATCCGCTGTGCGGTTATTGTTTCACAAATTCCAGGTAGTCAATGCCGAAAACATATCCATTCGACAGGGCATTTTTTCCCTTGACTACAAATTTAATGGTATGGTCTCCACCGGTGATGGTGCCAAGGCTTGTCTCGCCCGCCGGGGCCAGATCAGCCCCATAGAGATCCACACTGCCTACAGACTGTTCGTCTACAAAGACTTCAACCTCTCCAAAGTCCGCCGCTTTGGTCATGGCTGCGGAGAAATTATAGCTGCCCTCAGGCAGGGTGACCTTGGTCTCGATATAGGAGCCTTCCTGTCCATCCACCACTACCAGATGGGCGCCCTGGCTCCAGCCAGAGTTTTCCACCCAGAAGAAATATTGGTTCCAGGGGGTAACCTCTTCAGACTGGCCTGTTACATCCAGTTCCTCGCCCTCCACACGGATGGTGGTGGGATTGGCTTCCGGCGTGTAGGGGGTCAGGCGGATGAAATCCAGCGCGTAGGTTTTGCCGCTGTTAAAGGAATCCACTACCGTGGCTGTAAACTCGTGGTCTCCCTTGGTCAGATGAATCCGGCCCAGGATGGTTTCGCCAGAGGGGACGACATTCCCCTCGTTGAGATTGACAAGGTTGCCAAAGTCGGTGCCGTCAATGGCGTGCTGGACAATGCCGAAGTCACCTGCCCGGGTCATGCCCACACTGACAATGTAATCGCCTTCCACTGCCACCGGCAGCTTAAAGGTGGTATAACCGCCAAACTCGGTTGCTTTAAAGAGATAGTGCTTGCCGCCGCTCCAGCCATTTCCAAAGCTGGTCATATCCTGGGGATCTAAGATCTCTCCAACCTTATCGGAGGCGACAACCTCCATATCCTCCCCTTCCAGATAGATCTCGGTGGGGATGGTGGTGGCGTCGCCGGTGCGGGTCAGCTGCACCTGGTCAATACCCAACAGGTAGTTGGAGGACGCGCCATTTTTGCCGGTCACAGTAATGGTCAGCTCATGGTCACCGGCGGAAAGGTCAAGGTTTCCTAAGGTAATCAGTCCAGAGTGGACCAGGTTGGGATCGTAGGTATCCACAGGGCTGCCCACATTCGTGCCGTCTACGGCAAACTGGAAGGTGCCGAAGTCCCCTGCTTTGCCCAAAGCTACCGCCAGATCATAGGCGCCGTCTTTGGGGGCATTCAGTTTCAGGGTGATGGACTGGCCTTCTGCGTTAAATTTTGTTGTCAGCTGGGAGTGCTGGCCCCATGCAGTGGAATCCTGCCAGAAGATGTACTGGGCAAAGGGGGTGATTCCCTCCGGATGGGCGGTAACCTCCATCTCCTCTCCTTCATAGGTCCACTGGGTATCGCTTTCCTCGGGGATGTATTCCTGCAAGGTTAGGGTATCCAGGGCATAGAGCCATCCTCTGGAGTCTGCTGTTTTATCCACCATTTCAATCTTCAGCTCATGGTCCCCTGCTGTCAGGTGAACCTTGCCGAGGATGGTATCCGGGGTCACCATCAGGTTGCTTTCATAGTAGTCGATGGGGTTGCCCAGCTTTTTACCGTCCATATAATGCTGCGCGAAGCCAAAGTCATTGGCCCGGGTCATGGTACCAGAGATGATGTAGTCGCCTTCCTCAGGGACATTGACCTTCAGGGTCATATAGTCTCCGGCTTTCTCGCCGAACATCAGCTTCTGGGCGCCGGCGCTGAAGTTGCCGCCCTGCTGATTTTCAATGCGGATATTTGCTGTCTGGTCAATCACCTCCAGGTTCTCGCCCTCATAGGTCACTTTTACCAAGGAATCGGGACCGGTGGGCTCTACCTTCAGGTAATCTAAGCCATAGAGGTAATTGCTGGAAGAGGCGTTCTTTCCAACGATCCGCACCTCAAAGACATGGAGCCCCGCTGTCAGATGAACGCTGCCCAGCTGGGTCTCGTCCATGTGGCTGACGCCGTTGCCATACAGGTCGATCTGTCCGCCGATGGGGGCGTCGTCCAGGTAGTGCTGGACAATGGCAAAGTCAGGCGCCTTGGTAAAGGCGGCGCTGAGCATATAGTCCCCTTCTTCTTCCACGTTGATGTAGAACTTGGTGTAATCGCCTACCGCGTTGGACTTAAACACAAACTGTGCGTCATTGCTCCAACTGCCGGTGTAGTTGCTCATATTCTGGGTTTCAGCCTGGAGCATGCCGGTGGATTCGATGATCTTCAGATCCTCGCCCTCATAGAAGTCCGACGCCGCAGGATAGGGATCTTCATAATAGGAGGTGCGCTCCTCCAGGGAGACAGGTCCGTAGGGATCATTGCCGTCCTTATCCAGATAGAAGAAACTGGTAAAGACCCAGTTGGCATATCCGTCCCGATGGTATTTCTCCAGGAAGGCATTGAAGGAGTCCTGGAAGGGAACGCTGTCAATGATATGGAAGCGGTTGTTGAGCCTGCTTCCGATACCGAACATACCGCCGTTGGTAAAGGGCTGGCTGTGATATGCTTCGGTGAAGGGCTTCCAGGTGCCCCAAGCGTAACCGAAGTAGTCTTCCGCTCCGGTGCCGAACCAGGAGGGGAATTTCTCGCCGTCGACGAAGAATTTCTCGTCGCCTTCACCCCACCACCAGTTGGGCTCGTAGGCGGGGTCGCCGGTGCCGATTTCTTTATAGATGTGCAGGGAGGTTCCCACATACCGTCCTGTGCCGGTGACAGAGAGGAAGTTAGAATCCGGCCACATCTCGTTGCCGTCCTTCTGCGGATCCTCTGCCCGGACCCACTTGGCGTGGAAGCGCATCAGCTCGGATGCCTTCTCCGCATCCAGCGGTGCGGTGGTCACAGTGTATGTAATGGAATAATCCTCATCCCCATCGTTGCCGATGGTGATCTTGCCGCCGTTTTCATAGGGCATATACCAGTTGGCGTAGAGGGTTCCGTCCTCCAAAACGCCCATGGGCAGGGACTCATATTCGTTGAGTCCGGTCTGGCTGGCAAAGAATCCGCCTAGCGTAGACCACACAGCGGGATCGGTATCCCCATCCCAGTAAGCGGATACGGTCATGTCGGAAAGCGCCTTCCAATCATGGGCCACGCCGTCAGCACCGATTTCCATATCCAGATCATTGATCTTGATCTTCATGCCTACCACAGCGCCGGAACCGGAAGCGTCCAGAATGTCTACGCTGCCGCCGGCAGGAACGTTGACGGTGTTGGTGACGGTGTCCGCGTCTTCATAGGTCTTGGGGGAAACGCTCATATCAGAGGCAAAGATAGAGTTTACCTCTTTGATGGCGTTTTGCTGCTGGGAGGTCAGGGGCATCTCAAAGGGCTCTACCTGGGTGCCTTCCGCAAAGGAGACATAGTTGACCTGGTAGAACTTACCCCATCCCTCATAAAGGACAACCTTACAAGATTCGTTGTAGGTGATAGGTACATAGCAGTTTTTGCCCCTAGAAGCGTCGTAACAAAGCTCCGACTGGTTGAAGGGGAATTCTCCGGTGCCGAAAAGTTCAATGAAGGGCATATCCACAGCGGGAACTGGATCGCCGTCGATAAAGATCTTAATATGACCCTGCTGGGGATTTGCCGACCAGATGCGGACAATGGAGCCGGATCCTTCCATCTCGGCGATGACGATGCCGCCATCCCCGTTGGAGGGAGCGTCATAGCCTTCATCCCAGTTCATGCCCCAGTTTTCATAATGGCCGGTTTCTTCATTGTATTTAGAAAGCTTGTTATAAGCGGAGCTCTCCCAAGTCTTTTCTCCTGCCTTGGCCGGTGCCGCCAGGGATTCCAGGTCGGTCATCCGCGCCACAACATCCTCATAGCTGAGGGACTGCTCCACTTCGGGAGCGTCGTGGATGAGCTTTTTCACCTTGAGGATATCGGCTACTGTAATGGCGTTATCCCCATCCAGATCGCCGTTTGCCAGCTGCCAGTCCGCGGGGACGGCACGCTCAAAGATAAAGTCCCGCATGAGAGCGATATCCTTGTCGTCGATCTGCTTGTCATCATTGACATCTCCCAGAAGGCTTCTGGACCGGCGGATCTTGATGGTCTTGTACATCTCGATTCCCTGATCCGGATTTGTCAGCTTCAGGGTAACGGTGGTGTAGCCATCCCCAATGGTGATGGCCGGAGACGCCTCCCCGTTTGCCAGGTCGGTTTCCTCCAGGACCTGACCATTGTCGTCCTGAGCGGAAATGGTCATGGTGGTGCCCTCATCCGCCGAAGCCTTCACCTGGGCCGAAGTCTGGGAGAAGGGGATGCGGACGGTATAGTCCGATGTTGCCGGATCAAAGGTCAGGGCATCCTCCGCGCCTACCAGGGTCAGGTCGGTCAGCTGGGGAATCCACTCCTCCTCCACCGGGGTGAAGATGACGTTCTGGAAGGTGACGTCGCCGGAGAAGACCAGCAGGCCTGCCTTACCGGAAGTATAGGCGTTGTCGGTGACGTTAACAATAAGCTGCCCGTCCAGATAATATTTCAGGTTGTTGCCGATGGCCTCCACCCGCATGGAAAATTCCCGTTTGGATTTGTCGGGCAGGGTGTAGGTCCCTAGGTCATGGCCGCCGGTACCAAAGGAGAAAATCCGGGCGTCCCCCCGGCCCAGGTCGATATTGGCTACATAAGAGCCGTCGTTTTTGGGATCGTCGCCCGAGCGGAATACCAGGGATGCCGCTCCGCTATCCCCAGCGATCTTGACATCGGCTTCATAGATAAAGTCGCTGCCAGAAGTGTCGCTCATGGCAAAGCAGTCGCCGTCGCCCTGACCTCTGAGCCCGTCGTCGCCTTCTGTCCAGTTTCCCTGCTGTCCCGCCAGATTTTCCAGGTTGGTCTCAAAACCTGCGCCGCTGGCAAGGGCCGACAGGGAGGCGGGGAACAGCATGACAAGGGCCAACAGAAGGCCGAGGATCCGCTTGGGCAGGCTGCCGCGTTTGTTACCTACATGCATGTTTTTTCCACCTCTTCCTCTCATTTCCTATCTTCTCATCGACCGCCCCATCAACGGCAAAACTCGCCGTCAGAATTAGGAATTTCCCATGGCGTTTTCCAAAAGAGGTTTCCCTCATTAGCTGCCTTTTCTGCAAGAAATCGCAATGTTTTTGGGACGCATATTTTGTCTCTTCCCGCAGTCGATGCTGATTTTTATTATAGAATAGGTGGCCTTTATTTCAATAAATTCATGAATTGTAAAAATTTTTTGGTTACTCCCACATAATTCTCGTTCATTTTTGCTTATCCTGCCCTTATCCCCTCTATTTGTGGGGAAAAAAGATAAAAATCTAAAGTTTTTAAAAAATCCATTTCTTTATTTTTCCCCTTTATAAATAGGGAAAGGGCAGTGCATTTCGCGCACTGCCCCTATTTGTCAGAATCTCATCCTATTTCTGGGAAGTATAGATAATTTTAACACCGGCGCCTTGGATTTTCTCCTCCAAGGACGGCTCCAAAGGCTGGGTGGTGATGAGGTAATCCACATCCTCAAAACCCGCAAAGGTGTTGATGCCAAAGGCTCCTACCTTGCTGGAATCCATCAGGACAAACACCTGCTGCGCCGCGGCAATCATACTCCGCTTGGCCTCGCTTTGGAAGGGGGAGCAGACCGAGAATCCCTGTTCCGCCCGCAGGCTGGTGGTGCCTATAAATGCCTTGGAAACCGAAATGGATTTGAAAAAGCTTTCGCATTCCGGGCCTACCAGAGCCATCATCTTGTCATCGAAAAAGCCGCCGCAAAACTGCAAGGCAATTCCTGAGCCTGCGAAGGCATAAGCCGCGGGGATAAAGTTTGTCACCACCGACAGCCGGGAAAAAGAGGTCAGGTACTCCGCCATGGCCAGCACAGTGGTGCTGCAGTCCAGGATCAAGGAATCCCCCTCCTCCACAAATTGGGCCGCCACCCGCGCAATTTCCCGCTTCTCATCCAGGGCCTGGCTTTCCCGCTGCTGAGGTGGATCCACCCGGTTGGCATCGGAGGCCAGCATCGCCCTGCCCCAGACCCGAGTCAGCACCCCTTTTTCTTCTAAATAGTCCAGATCCCGCCTGATGGTTGCAGGCGTCACGCCGAACATGTCCACCAGTTCCTGGTTTTGCACCGTCCCGTTCTTCTGCAACAGCTTGAGAATCTGATTTCTTCTTTCCAAGGCGTTTTTCATCGTCGTTCCCTCGTCTTTCTTGTTGCACCTATTATAACAGAAGGAATAGTTCCTGTACAGAGTTTCGATAAAGAAAAAATGTAATTCAAACATTTTTGTTAATTTTATGTTCGTTTTGAGGGAAATACCATCTTTTTTCGATGTTTTTTCTAAAAAATAATTGACAAATCGATAAAGCGAACATATACTGAGCCTGTAAGCAATTGTTCTTAATCTTTGGAACGCAACAGGAGGCAGCACCATGCAGGTGAAAGAGATGAAATGCACATTAGGCGCCTTGGTCGACGCCAAAAAATTATCCGTTATGGCGGATACGGGAGCAGATGGGTTGGAGAGAATCAAACAGCTGGAACTGGATTTTTCCGAAGTTTCTCAGCTTCTCCCCTTCACCCAGTATATCGGCGTCACCGATGAGTTTAAAAAGGTCATCCGTACCTTTTCTGTACCAGATGGGCAGATCCCTGCTGGTTTCCGCCCCGAATTTGTCTTTGCCGGCGACGGCAGCATGCGGGTGGATCTGAAACGGGACATTTCCTATATGGCCAACGGCCAAAAGCGGCCCACCAACGTCCTGTATTCCGCCAACTCCGCCAATCCTTTTGAGGTGGCGGCCATGAAAGACATGATCGCCAACCTGACGACCAATCCTCAGATTATCTACGATCATTTCCTCAACAATCCCAAAGCCAATATCGGCGGCAAATTTAAGGACCGGTTCGAGGTTCTGGCTGAACTGGCCCGCATCGTAGGGCCTGGGGTCGACATCAGTGTAGAGGTGAACAACCCCTTTGCCCCCGAGAGCGAACTGATGGAAGAGATTGCCCACTGCGAGGAAATCCTCACCCCCTACCGGCTGGTGGTCAAGGTTCCCCATACCGGCGCGCTGAATAAGGACAATGTGGCAGATTTCCTGGACGGCAAGCTGGATATTCCCTATGACAGCGGCAGCGTAGAGGACAACTTCTATGGCCACAATTTTGCCTACCGGCTTTCTGCGCAGGGCTACCGTGTGAACTTCACCCTGATGTTTGATCCTCATCAGACCGCCTTGGCACTGCTGGCGCGCCCCTATTTCATCAACGCCTTTGTAGAAACCCGCCATCTGGACACCCTGAAGATGCAGGACTATCTCCAGAAGCTGGAGATAACCGGGGATGAAAGCTATGCCATCGCCCTCCGCCAGTTTATGATCGACATCGACACCCTGCCAAAATCCAGCCTTCAGGCTCCGGTCAAGGAGGCGGTGGAAAAAGCCAAGGCACTGGTGGCCTACCGTCAGGCCAATACCCATGAGGGCAGCGACGGGTTGGATAGTGTCCGGCACAGCCTGCGGGTGCTTCGTCAGTCCAACCTGCCGGATACAAAGCTGATCATCTGCAACACCAACCATCCTCAGATCTACTGGGATATTGATAAGATGCTCATGGAGCCGGAGTTTGCCGATATGATCCATCGGGTTGTGGTCACCGCTACTCCCACCTACTTCGGCCAGTTCACCTGTGCCCCCGGCATCTTCAGCTACCAGCGCAAGTTTTTGAAAGCATCAAATTAAAAGGGAGAATTTTGCCATGAAAGAAATTATTTTCCGCCCGGAACTTTATGAATTCGACAGCTGCCAAGCATTTGCCCATGATTTTTCCCTGGGACAGGGGGATTTGATCCTCACCAACCGCTACATCTATGAGCCCTATTTTGCCTCTCTGCAACTGCCGGTTTCCGTCATCTACCAAGAGCAATATGGCGCCGGTGAACCCACCGACATCATGGTGGACGCTATTTTGGAGGATGCCGCCAAATCCGGATGCAAACGGATCATTGCCATTGGCGGCGGCACCATCATCGACATTGCCAAGGTGCTGGCTGTCTCTGACGGGGAAAAGGTGGACGACCTTTACGCAAAGGCGGCCGACCTGCAGAAGAAACGGCGGCTGGTCATCGTTCCCACCACCTGCGGCACCGGCAGCGAGGTGACCAATATCTCCATTATCAACCGCACCCGGATGGGCACCAAAATGGGCTTGGTTTCTGACAATATGTTTGCCGACGAGGCAGTGCTCATCCCGCAATTGTTGGAGGGGCTTCCCTTCCCCGTCTTTGCCACCAGCTCCATCGACGCCCTGGTCCATGCGGTGGAGTCCAGCCTTTCTCCCAAGGCTACCCCTTATACCAAGCTCTTCGGCTATAAAGCCATTGAGATGATCATCAAAGGATATCAAAAAATCGCTGCGGAAGGCAAAGAAACCCGTATTCCCCTGCTGAAAGATTTCCTCGTCGCCAGCAACTTCGCGGGCTTGGCCTTCGGTACCGCCGGATGTGCGGCGGTCCATGCTTTAAGCTATCCTTTGGGGGGCACCTATCATGTGCCTCATGGGGAATCCAACTACGCTATGTTTACCGGCGTACTCAAAAATTACATGGAAATCCGCAGTGACGGCGCACTGGCCGAAATGAACGCCTATCTATCCGGGCTTCTGGGCTGTGAGGAAAGGGAGGTATATGACCAGCTGGAACAGCTGCTGGACCACATCCTCCCCAAGAAGGCTCTCCATGAATACGGGGTGACCGAACAGGACCTTCAGGATTTCACCCACGCGGTGATGACCACCCAAGGCCGCCTCATGGGCAACAACTTTGTCCCCCTGGACGAGGCCCGGGTCTATAAAATCTATCAGGAACTGTATTAAACCTAGGAGGAATACCCATGAAGGTCGTGCTTTCCAACGATCGGGGCGGCTACCGCCTGAAGGAAGCAGCCGTTGCCCTTTTAAAGGAACAGGGGCATGAGGTCATTGACCTAGGAATCCATGACCCGGAGGAGTTTCTCAGCTATACCGATGCCGGCATTGCTGTGGCAAAGGCCATCCAGTCGGGAGAGGCCCAGCGGGGCCTGCTTTTCTGCGGCACTGGTATGGGGGTCAGCCAAACCGCCAACAAGTTTAAAGGCGTCTACGCGGCGGTGGTAGAAAGCGTCTTTGCCGCCCGCCAGTGCCGGCTGATTAACAACTGCAATGTCATGTGCGCCGGAGGTTACATCCTAGGCGAATATATGGCCCGCGAAATGGTGGATGCCTTTATCAACACAGAACACACCCAGGGCTTTGAGCCGGAGCGCGCCGCTTATTTAAAGGGCCAGTTTGCGAGGCTCCAGGAGATTGAAGGGGAAAACATGAAATAAAAACATATCGGTATAACAAAAAGAGCCGCTTTTTGCGGCTCTTTTTGTTCTGCATAGCAGTGTCAGCTCTTGTCGGGGAGCTGTTATTCCCTTTGTCGCGGCAGGACAGTGGGAAAGCCGTCGAAAAAATCCGGCGGCTTTCCTGCAGGCAATTTTCTATGATAGAGGACAAAAGGGGGAGCAAAACGCATCCCCTTTATGAATCGTCTTGTTCTTCCATGGCCGCCAAAGTTTTCTGGATCTTATCCAGATCCAGTTCCGCGCTCACCGCCTCGTCGATGAAGATCACATTGGGCGGTAAAAACAGCTTATACAGCGGGACCTCCAGGGCTTGGGCAATATTGATGAGGACATCCAGAGAACAGAACCGGTTGTAATTCTTCGCTTCAATCTGGCTGAGGTAGCCTTTGCTGATGTGGGCGCGCAAAGAAAGTCCCTGTTGGGTCAGGCCTCTCTTCTTCCGGTATTTTTTGATGTTGTCGATGATCAGTCCGTAGACGTCCTTATTTTCTTCATACAATCCCATCACCAAAAACAGTATAACAATAAACTACAGATGAAAGACTAGCATATTGTTAGTCTTTCGCATGTCATACAAATATATGCACACTGATGGCAATGAAAAATATTTCCTATCTTGGTTTCTGCGTTGTTTGTTTTTAAATACATAAAAAAGAGGTCTTGGAGCAATCCAAGACCTCTAGGAAAAGCAGCTATCTGCTTATTTCTTATACACAAAGACGCGGATGATACCCTCTACCCCTTCCAGCTGGGCGACGATATCCTTATCCACCTCTCCTACCACATCCAACAGGGTGTAGGCAAAGTCCTTTTTAGACTTGTTGGTCATATTCTCAATGTTAATGCCCCGCTCCGCCATAATGGCCGAGATCTGGGTCAGCATGGAGGGAACATTCCGGTGGATGACGCCCAGGCGGACATCTGTGGTTCTGGGCATAGATACCGGCGGAAGGTTGACGGAATTGGTAATATTTCCGTTTTCCAAGAAGTCGATAAGCTCCTCAGCGGCCATGCTGGCGCAGTTGTCCTCACTCTCCGGAGTAGAGGCGCCCAGATGGGGCAGGCCAATAATACCAGGATGATCCAGGTATTCGTCCTCCAAAAAGTCGGTGATATACACCTTTACCGCCTTCTCATCCAGAGCGGCCAGGATGTCTTCTTTGACCACCAGATCGCCACGGGCAAAGTTCATGATCCGTACCCCATGTTTCATGGTCTGGATGGACTCAGAATTGATCATTCCTTTGGTCTCGGGGGTGGAAGGAACATGGATGGTAATATAATCGCTGTTCTCATAAATTTCGCCCAAGGTCTTGGCATGTTTGACCGACCGGGAAAGGCCCCAAGCGGCATCTACAGAGATGTAGGGGTCATAGCCATAGACTTCCATTCCCAGATGGACGGCGGCGTTGGCCACAAGGATGCCGATGGCGCCCAGGCCGATAACGCCCAATTTCTTGCCCTTGATCTCAGGGCCAACGAACTGGGATTTTCCCTTTTCCGCCAGCTTTGCTACGTTTTCGCCCTCGCCTTTTAGGCCCTTGGCCCATTCGATGGCCGGGACAATCTTCCGGGAGGAGAGCAGCAACGCGCAGATAACCAGCTCCTTGACAGCGTTGGCGTTGGCGCCGGGAGTGTTGAAGACGACAATACCAGCCTCGCTGCATTTATCCAGGGGGATGTTGTTGACGCCGGCGCCTGCCCGGGCAATGGCCTTCAGGGACGCTGGGAATTCCATGTCATGCATGGATGCGCTGCGCACCAGCACGGCATCGGGGTTCTCAACCTCGCTGGCATAGCTGTATTTATTCTTATCAAACTTTTCCAGCCCAATTGGGCTGATTTTGTTGAGGGTCAGTATATTATACATGATCGTTCCTCCTTCTTCACAGCTGTGGCGGTTTTGCGGGCGGCAAGACGCTGCCATAGCTTTTTCAAGCCATTACCGCAGCTAAACCCACTGCACCGTAACACAGCCCACCAAAGAGACCGTTTTATTTGTTTTCGGCCTCAAATTTCTTCATGAAAGCAACCAGCTTCTCAACGCCTTCGATGGGCATGGCGTTGTAGATGGAAGCACGCATACCGCCAACAGAACGGTGGCCCTTGATGTTGATAAATCCAGCCGCCTTGGCTTCGGCGATGAACTTTTTATCCAAGTCCGCGTCGCCGGTGATAAAGGGAACGTTCATCATGGAGCGGTCTTCTTTTACCACGGTGCCCTTGAACAGATTGGAGCTATCCAGGAAATCATAGAGGATAGCAGCTTTCTTCTGGTTGTATTCCTTCATCTTTTCCAGGCCGCCCATTTCGTCCCGGATCCACTCCAGCACCATCTTGCAGATGTAGATAGCATAGGTGGGCGGGGTGTTATACATGGAGCCGTTGTCAGCATGGATCTGATAGTTAAACATGGTGGGAGTATAATCCCGCGCGTTGCCGATCAGGTCCTCACGGACGATGACCACGGTCAAACCTGCCGGTCCCATGTTTTTCTGAGCGCCGGCATAGATCAGGCCGAATTTGCTCACGTCAATGGGCTCGGACAGGATGCAGGAAGACATATCCGCCACCAGGGGCACATCGCCGGTGTCGGGGATTTCTTTGAAGCAGGTGCCATAGATGGTGTTGTTGTAGCAGATGTGGAAATAGTCCGCATCCTTGTCAAAGGTAGACGGATCCAGTTTGGGGATGTAGGAGAAAGTCTTGTCAGCGCTGGAAGCGACCACATTGCACTGCCCATAGCGGGACGCCTCGGCGTAAGCTTTCTTTGCCCACTGGCCGGTCAGAACAAAATCAGCTTTCCCGCTTTTATTCATCAGGTTCAGAGGGACCATGGCAAACTGGGAGGAAGCGCCGCCCTGCAAAAACAGAACTTTGTAATTGTCCGGGATGTTCAGGGTCTGGCGAAGCAGAGCCTCACAGCCGTTTATAATCTCTTCGTACTCTTTAGATCGATGGCTCATCTCCATAACGGACTGCCCGGATCCGTTGTAGTCCAGCATTTCGCTTGCGGCTTTTGATAATACCGGCTCCGGTAAGGTCGATGGGCCTGCCGAAAAGTTATAAACTCTTCCCATAAAGATACCTCCTGAAAAAATGTAAAATTTGTCTCCTATAGCAACTCATTGTCAAAAATATGACAATGATGGAGCGCTATAACTCATATTATATTTTTTCACAGCGAAATAGTCAATCAAAAAGGAACAAACGCCAAAAATTTTGGCGTTTGTACAAGATTTCAACCGATGAAATTGTCAATATTGTTCTTTGTAATGTGGTCACCTGTCAGCACAGCAGAGACACGTCCATCTTTGACAGCCACAACCTTGTTGGCAATCGCCGCCAGTTCCTCGTTGTCATTGGAGGTAATGATAAAGGAAACCCCCTCCTTACACTCCCTGACCATATCTTTATAAAAATGGATGGACGCCATAATATCTAGCGGTGCTGTGGGAAGGTGAAGCAGATAAATCTTTCCGTTTTGAGCGAAAGCCTGGTTGAGTCTTTCCAACATCTGCTGAAGCGGGGTTTTCCTCTCCCCCTGGGGCTTTTTAAACCACAAGATAGCGGTTAAGGAATCCCCAAATTTTTCCAGCTCATCCTGGAACTTAATCATCCGCGCCTTTCCCCCAGCATCCTTGCCAGTTTGGGAGATGTATCTGGCCACCTTCTCAAACTTCCGTTGATACCGCTCATCCTCGGGGCCGGTGACCGCCACAATGCCCCGGGCCATGGCATCCGCTGGGGAATGGATGGAAAAGGTCTCCCCTTCCACTGTGACCTTCCCCTGGCAGGGAACAAGCCCCGCCAAAGCCCGGATGATTTCATCCCGGCCGCTGCCTTCTAGGCCGGCCAAAGCGACGATTTCCCCCTCCTGCACAGTGAAGGAAATATCGGAAAAGTGTTTCCCACTGTCGGAGAGATGCTTGATCTCCATGGCGACCTCTTCCCTAGGCGCCGGCTTCTCCGGGTAAATGGCGCCAATCTCCGTACCCAACATGGCCCGGACCAGCTCCTCATAGGTGGCGTTGGGCAGCTCATGGGTCATCGCTCCATCCTTGAGGACGATGACCTTATCGCAGAGGCGGGCCAGCTCCCGCAGATCGTGGGAGATGATGAGGACTGCGCATCCTTCCTCCCGCAGCTTCCGGGCTACACCGTGGAGCATGGCGGTTTCCCGCTCGGTCATATGGGCGGTGATATCGTCAAAAATGAGCACCCGCGGGTTTTTCAGCATGGCTTTTGCCACCGAAAGGAGGGTGTGCTCCGCCGGGCTCAGGGCTTTCACCGGGGCGTCGATATTTAGGTTCAAATCCAACCGGTCAAACAGTTCCAAAGCCATCTGCCGGTATTTTTTCTTCCGCACAAACACCTTGTCCTTTTCTGTCTCTTCGAAGAACAGGTTGTCCACCACCGACATTTCAGGAAACAGATAATTTTCCCTTCCGGTCACAACAATGCCCGCCTCCCGGGCTTCCACCGGGCTGCGCAGGCTGACCCGTTTGCCGTCCACATAGACCCGCCCGGTGTAACCGGTGGTGATCCCCCCCAATAGGGAGGCCAAAGCCGTCTTTCCCGAACGATTGAGGCCGCACAGTCCCACAATCTGGGGCACATCAATGGTAAAGCTAATGTCCTTAAGGGAAAAACCGGAGCCAAACGCCCGGCTGAGGTTTTCCAGCTTCAGGAGGTATTCTTCGTTTTCCACTACGATCACCTGCGTTTCTATAATTTCACGTTATTGCATCCACCAGCCGCTTCCTGTGCTATAATAGAGGAAAATATCCGGACACAGGGGGGCTTTTGGTGCAAAACGATTGGTTCATGGAACAAATTGAAATGATGACCCGCTTTCTGGGCAAGGTGCTCTTTCATAAGGATCTGGCGCCAGAGGAGTTCCAGCTGGTGGACGCCCAATCCTTCTCTGAAGGGGATCTGACCGCCATCACCGTCAAGCGGCTCCTCTCCCAAAATCGGATCAACGAGGCGGAAAACCTGATCTTCGACGAAATCGAAAAGGAAGCCTCTCCTCGGATGCTGAAAATCGCCTGCGATTTTTACGGCGCCTTGGCCCAGATGGAGGAGTCACGGCTTGCCGCTGCGGATTTTTCCCGGGAAGAGGTGGCTCAGGGCATCCGGGATATCGAGGATCTCTATGGCATCAGCCACCTAGAAAGCATATAGCCCCCGCCTCTTCCCGAGCAAGGAGGGAAAGGGCATAGAAAGCCATCCGCCTCAGGGCAGATGGCTTTTCTCGTTAGTTTTTCTGATGCTTCTGGATCAAGGACACCAGCAGTGGAACATCCACATCGTTGTCCTTGTCATATTTGACCTTATCCAGGTGTCCCCGCAGCTCATTGACCCGCAGGAAAGGAACCGTTTCGTGGACGTAAATCTCCGTCTTTTTCTTAAAGGGGGAGAAGATGATCATTGGTTCCATCTGGATTTTGTAGACGTTGTTGGCGGCGAAGATGGTACGGTAGACGTCAATATCCTTTTCCAGCTTGGTCAGGCCGTTGGGGATCCGGGTCTTGCGCTGGTTGGGGCTGACATAGGCCCAGGTCTCGTCCTTGGGATTGCCGTAATATTCGCCTGCATAATCCTCGGTTTCAAAGAAGATGATGCCGAAGAAGCCGATCAGCATGAGATCGGTATGGGCGGTCCGCCCCTGGATGGAGACGGTGACATCTCGAAGTACCTTAAAATTGCGAACCCCAGCATAACGCCGGAGAATCCGATACGCTCTTTTCCGGACATACCGGCCCTTTTTCATCAGGTACATCCTGCGGATGGCAAAATAGGCAACAATCAATATCAAAACGGCTGCCGCCATACCAAAGATCGTTAAAGTCCATTGTGTTTGCGTCAACGGCATCTCTCATAACCTCTTTATCTCACATGATCACAGCGGCGCCGGACGCGGCGGGCTGTAACAGATATTCTATCACAAATTCGTCACAAAGAAAATAGCTCGGTACGGATAAATCCCGTTCCCTTTATGAATAAATTGTGAAATTTTCTGGATAGCTTTCTTGTTTTTTCCGGAGCCATGTGAGAAAAAATTGAAATAAAACCTCTGTCTATGCTATACTGGGGAAAACACTTGGTAGAAAGAGGGAATTGCAGTGCCACAGCTAAAAAAGGGGCAGCGGGTATATCTCATCGACGAAATCCGGGGATTTGCTATCCTGTGTATGGTGATCTATCACGGGGTCTATGACCTGCTGGCCATCTTTGGGATTTCTTTCCCCTTCTTTTTCTCCCCCCTGATGAACGGGGTACGGACCTTTTTCGCCGGTACCTTTATCTTTATTTCCGGCACAGCCTGTCAGTTTTCCCATAACAATCTCAAACGGGGCGCCATCTGCCTAGGGCTTGGCCTTGCCATCACCCTGTTTACCGCCCTGTTCCTGCCAGAGGAGCTCATTGTTTTTGGCATTCTCCATATGCTGGGCATCTCTATGATGCTCTTTGGCCTGCTCCGTCCCCTCTTTCAGAAGCTCCACCCCATGGTGGGAGCCGCCGTCATGCTGGTCCTGTTTATCTTTACCTACGGCGTCACCAACGGCTATGTGGGCATTCCCTACTTCTGGGAGATTCCCCTGCCAGACTTCCTTTATTCCACCAGCTATCTATTCCCCCTTGGCTTTATCCCCGCCGGATTTTACTCCGCCGATTATTTTTCCCTCCTGCCCTGGCTTTTTCTCTTCTTTATGGGCTCCTTTGTGGGGGTCTATGTCAAGGAAGGCAGGTTCCCTGCCCCCTTCTACAGAAAGCACAGCCGGTTTCTCTCCTTTGTGGGCCGCAAGACTCTGATTGTCTATGTCCTGCATCAGCCGGTGCTCTACGGCCTGATGAGCCTCATCGCCCTGCTGCTGCCAAACGCTTAATTTTCAACATCCAAAACGCCCCAGAAGCTTTGGCTTCCGGGGCGTTTTTCTTATTCTTTAATTAAGTATACCTTTGCATTGCCGTCGATGCGGACCATACAGGCCAGCCTGACCCCTCGCTCTACTTCCTCTGGGGTGAGAAGGGCCATCTCCTGCTCGGTCAAGGTGCCCACCAGGCCGGTGGCGATGACCTTGCATCTGCCGCAGGTGACATTGCCGTTGCAGGTGGAGTCAATGGGAATCTCGTTTTCTTTCAGCAGAGAGAGCAGATGATCCCCTTTGTTTGCATCGATATATGTAACATGATCTCCGTCATAGACGGTGAGCCGGCAGACCATCAGCCATGCCTCCTCTGTTTTCATTTCTGCTCCTATTTTACCGCATTTGAGGGAGAATAACTAGAGGTTTTTACAAAAAATTTCTCATTCGTATTTTTTCCGCCTTTTCCCCTTTCCATAAAAAAGGGAAGGGCCGCCGCAGCGGCCCTTTGGAGGGGGAAAATTATTTAACCATATAGGTGATGTTATCAACAAGATGGGAAAGGGTTCCCATGGCTTTGTCCATGCCCTTCTTCAGCTTTTTGCGCTGGGGTTTCATGGATTTGCCCGCCATCATATAGGCGGCGGTTCCCACGGCGATGCCTACGGCCGCGCCTTTCATCACGTTGGTGGCAGTTTTGTTCATAGCAGATACCTCCATTATTCAGCTTGGTTGCGGAAACGGCAGCGCCGTGCTTTGCCTGCCGTGCGCTTTTCTCTCTCGTGTTCCCGTCGTAGTTATTGTGTCCCGTTTTTTGGGAGATACTATAAAAAGCAGCCGTCCCTTCCCTGGTATTTTTACCAATTTCACAATGATCCATGCACAGCGGCCACAAAATTTATACAATCTGAGACACGAGGGAATTTGACAGAAAAAAGGTGACCTGTTTTCTTGTGAAATGAAATGGTTTCATGCTAGAATGGATGAGGCAACATGGCAAACCTACACAAAAGAGCAAATTTTTTCATAAATTGCCGGCTTTTTGTCAAAGGTTTGATGTAGTCCTATAATCAAATTACATTGCGAATGCAGGTGAAACAGATGAATCACAGACCCATGCGGGTGGCTGCCATCCACGATTTATCCGGCTTTGGCCGTTGTTCCCTCACCGTGATCCTCCCCGTCCTTTCGGCCATGGGGGTCCAGGCTTGTCCCGTCCCCACCGCCGTTTTCTCCACCCATTTGGGCGGGCTGGGAGAGGTGGCCTATCGGGATCTGACCGACTTTATGGAGCCGGCCCTGGCCCATTACCGGCAGTTGGATATTGGCTTTGAAGCTATTTACAGCGGTTTTCTCAGCACCGAGAATCAGATTGGCCATTGCCTCGCCTTTCTGGAAAGTTATCCTGACGCGCTGGCGGTGGTGGATCCGGTGATGGGGGATCACGGCAAACCCTATAAAAGCCATCCTCCGGCCCTGCAGCTTCGGATGCGGGATCTGGTCAGGGAGGCGGACGTCATCACCCCCAACCTGACCGAGGCCGCTATGCTGCTGGATCAGGACTTCCCCAGTTTCCCCATCACCCGGGCCCAGGGAAAAAGCATGCTGGTCCGGCTTTCGGAGCTGGGGCCTGGAAAGGTGGTCATCACCGGGGTCAAGCTAGCCACCGGGGAGATGGCAAATATCGGCTACGACCGGGAGAAAAACGCCTTTTGGGCGGTGGACTGCGACTATGTCCCTGTCTCCTATCCGGGAACAGGGGACATTTTCGCCAGTGTGCTGACCGGCGGCATGCTCACCGGGGACAGCCTGCCCATGGCCATGGACCGTGCCTCCCGTTTTGTGGAGCTGACCATCAAGACCACCTTTGGCTATGGCAGCGACACCCGCTACGGCGTCATGCTGGAAATGTGTCTGCCAGAGCTGATGAGCCGGGAGGTTCCCCACCGTTATCATATTTTTTAGTCCTCCTGTATCCGCAAAATTTAACAGAAATGGAATGGGACTTTATGCATCAAAAAACGACCACACGGGAGCTTGTGCTCACCGCCCTTTTTGCAGCGCTGTGCTTTCTCGGCACCTACATCAACATTCGGATTCCCTTTCCCGGCGGCGCCGGCAGCGCCATGATCCACTTCGGCAACATCTTCTGCCTCACCGCCGCCCTGGTGTTGGGCGGCGTCAAGGGCGGTTTGGCCGGCGGGCTGGGTATGGGCTTATTTGACCTGATCAGCGGCACCTATGCCCTCTACTCCCCCGGCACCTTTCTCGGCAAATTCCTCACCGGGCTTGTCTGCGGCCTCATCATGCACCGGGGGCACAAGCCTTTCTCCATGAAACGGGGTTTTCTGGCGGCAGGATGCGGCATCCTGGTCAACGTCTTTCTCTCCCCTCTCAACAGCATGATCGTCCTGTCCCTGACCTCCGGCGGTACGACAAAGCCCGTCCTCTTCGCGGCAGTTGGAGACCTGCTGCTTTCCCTGCTCAACGCCGTCATCGCTGTGGTCGTTTCGGTGCCTTTGGCCCGGGGCATCACCCTGGGGCTGGGCAAATCATCAGCCTCTCACCAGTAGCTGGGAGCCCTTGTCTTTCCCAGGATGGCAGGGTATAATAGGGGACAGCAGGTCGGGATTTGACCCGTCTGGCAGAAGGGGGAAATCATCGTGCGCATTGTGGTATTTTCTGATTCCCACCGGGATTTTTTTGCGCTGAAGAAGGCGGTGGACGCCCAGCCGGGAGCCAGTCTCTTCCTCCACCTGGGGGATCACATCCGGGATATGGAGGACTTACAGGACTGCTATCCCGAAAAGGCCATTCTCGGGGTGCCGGGCAACTGTGACTTCGGCAGCGATGCTCCGGTAACCCGGGTCTTTGAGGAGGCTGGGGTCCCCATTGCTATGACCCATGGCCACACCTTAGGCGTCAAGGGCTCCCTGGAGCCGCTGAAAAAATGGGCCCGTCAGGAAGAGGCGCGCATCGTCCTCTTTGGCCATACCCATATCCCTTTGAGCGCTTATGAGGACGGCCTTTACATCCTCAACCCCGGCAGCATCGGTCATCCCCGGGATGGAAGGCCCACTTATGCCATTATTGACATTGTATCAAACGGTATAGTCACCAATATTATATACTTATAGTATAAAAAGGGGACAAAATGAAACTGGAAAACCTGACAACAAACGACCTAGGACGCCACTGCATTTATCTGGATGAGGTGGATTCCACCAACGAGTATCTCAAAAGGGAGGGCGCTTCCCTCCCCCATGGTACCCTGGTTCTCGCCGGCTGCCAGACGGCAGGCAAGGGACGGCTGGGACGGCGCTGGGCTGCCACCGACCGGGATGCCCTGGCCATGAGCCTGCTGCTTTGGGATTTTGATGTACAGCGGCTGTCTGCCCTGCCCTTGGTCTGCGGCATGGCGGTGGCGCAGGGGCTGCGGGAGATGACCGGCGGCGACTTTGGCATCAAATGGACCAACGATGTGGTAGCCCAGGGCAAAAAAGTCTGCGGCATCCTCTGTGAATCCAGGCTGATGGGGTCGGGGGCTTTTGCTGTCTGCGGCATCGGCGTCAATCTCATTCAGAATGAGGACTATTTTCACCAGCGGGAACTGCCCTACGCCACTTCGGTGCGCCTTGCCACCGGCGTCAGCCTGTCTCCGGATAAGGCAGCGGCGGCAATTCTGAATGCACTGGAGCCGCTCTATCAATCCTTTGCTGAGAAGGGTTTTGCCTCCCTGTGGGAAGAGTACCGCCGCCAATGTGTGACCTTAGGCCGCCAGGTCCGGGTCACCTATGGAGGGGAGACCCGGGAGGGGGAGGCGCTGGACGTGGCGGAGGATGGAAACCTGATCTGCCGCATCGGCGGGGATCTGGTCAAAATCGCCGCTGGGGAAGCCTCTGTCCGGGGAATGTATGGATATGTGTAAAAGTCCCTATCTGATATCTCACATTTAGATGACCCTCTGTAACAGCGTTTGTTAGGAAAGGATAAATAAAATGAAATTGATTTCTTGGAATGTCAACGGTCTGCGGGCCTGCCTGGGCAAAGGCTTCATGGACTTCTTTAACCTGGCTCAGGCGGATATTTTCTGTCTGCAGGAGACAAAGATGCAGCAGGGCCAGGCTCAGGTGGAGTTGCCCGGCTATGAGCAATATTGGAACAGCGCCGAGAAAAAAGGCTATTCTGGGACGGCGGTGTTCTGCAAGGAACATCCCCTTCATGTGTCTTATGGGCTGGGGATCCCCGAGCACGACAAGGAGGGGCGGATTATCACGGCGGAATTTGACCGTTTTATCCTGGTCAATGTCTATACGCCCAACGCCCAGCGGGGACTGACCCGTCTGGACTACCGGGTGGCGTGGGAAGACGCTTTCCGGGACTATGTCACCGGTTTGGATCAGCAAAAACCGGTCATCATCTGCGGGGACATGAATGTGGCCCATGAGGAAATCGATCTAAAAAACTATAAAACCAATGTGGGCAACGCCGGTTTCACCATGGAGGAACGGCAGAAAATGACCGAGCTTTTAGAAAACGGTTTTACCGATTCCTTCCGTCACTTTTATCCGGATAAAACTGGGGCCTATTCCTGGTGGTCCTATATGTTCCACGCCCGGGACAACAACGCTGGGTGGCGGATTGACTATTTTCTCGTCTCCAACCGTCTTGTACCGGAAATGAGGGACAGCCTGATCTATTCTGACATTATGGGAAGCGATCACTGTCCTGTGGGCTTAGAAATCTTTGCATAAAAAATAGCCTTCCATCATGGAAGGCTATTTTATTTATTCGGCCGCACTGTGTGCTTCATAAAACCGGACAGAGGAAATCACCCGGCCTAATATCTGGACGTGGTCAGTATAAATCGGCTCCATGGTATCATTTTCCGGTTGGAGGCGGTAATGTCCATCCTCCTTATAGAACCGTTTAACCGTGGCCTCCTCATCGATGAGGGCGATCACTATGTCCCCGTTCTCCGCTGTTTGGGTTCTGCGGACGATGACATAATCCCCGTTTAAGATGCCGGCGTTGATCATGCTCTCCCCTTTGACCCGCAGCGCATATAAATCCTGCACATTTTTTCTGCCGCTGGGAATATAGCCCAGTATTTCTTCATAAGCCAAAATGGGATTCCCTGCGGTGACCAAGCCCACAATGGGAATTTTGTTTTCAGGGGGAACCTGCGCAGACGGATCTTTCAGCTTCACCGTCCTGTTAAGACCGTTCTTTTTTGAAATATATCCTTTTTCCTCCAGAATGCCCAAGTACTTATGTACCGTAGAGGTGGATCGAATTCCCACTCCAGCTGCAATTTCACGCACTGTCGGGGGAATGTCGTCTCCGCTGTGTTCTCTGAGATACCGCAGAATCTCCTGTTCAAAATCTATCTTCATACGCATCTTTCTCACCTCTACGCAATTCCTTTTTTCTATCATACCACAAACAAACGTTCATTGGCAATGGATAATTCGAAATTTGTCAAAAACACAGGATAAAGAAAAACCACAGCATGTTTCCATACTGTGGTTTTTAAGAAGCCGGCACCGACCTATTTTCCCAGGCAGTCACCCGCCAAGTATTTTCGGCACAGATGAGCTTAACTACTGTGTTCGGGATGGGAACAGGTGGGACCTCATCGCTATAGGCACCGGCAAAGGACAACGGGAAGTCATCCTAACCATATATATGAAGCATCCGAAGGGATGGTTCAATCTTGTATATAGGAACGAGAAATGAATCTCAGAGGTAGTCAATGGTGACCCGTGCGGGAATCGAACCCGCGTTGCCGGCGTGAGAGGCCGGAGTCTTAACCGCTTGACCAACGGGCCATCTGGTGCGCCATCAGGGACTCGAACCCGGGACCCGCTGATTAAGAGTCAGCTGCTCTACCAACTGAGCTAATGGCGCATATTTTCGCCAAACACACTTTCCAGTTGGACTAGCCGACCGCTAACACTCAAGCTTCACCTTCCGGCTCGCTTTCGCTGAGCGTCTGGCCATACCAACTGAGCTAATGGCGCATATTAGTCATTAGCCATTATGCTTTGCCTTTCGGCTCAGGATTTCTCTTTTTGGTGCGTCATCAGTACGAAGCGTTTAAAAAGGCTGCCGGGGGCAGGCTTTTAGCGGAGTGGAACAGCCAGCGATCTTTAGGAGCGGCCACTGTTCCTCGAACCCGGGACCCGCTGATTAAGAGTCAGCTGCTCTACCAACTGAGCTAATGGCGCATATTTTCGCCAAACACACTTTCCAGTTGGACTAGCCGACCGCTAACACTCAAGCTTCACCTTCCGGCTCGCTTTCGCTGAGCGTCTGGCCATACCAACTGAGCTAATGGCGCTCGTTGTGGTACTGCCTTCTGGCAGATATGGGCACTTTTGTGCACCCTCAAAACTGAACAATGGAAAACCTTCGAACCTGGATTTGTTTAGGTCAAGCCCTCGACCGATTAGTACTCGCTAGCTGAACGTGTCACCACGCTTACACTTTGAGCCTATCAA